>JAPLUM010000651.1 GCA_026397605.1 Verrucomicrobiota bacterium
GAGAATCCGGCATTGAGGCTAGTGGTTTTGGCTACCGTATCAGATCGGTGGGCAAACCTCGGGCACCCACCGCAGAGCGTGTGCGGTGGATGAAAGTAGGCCAGTCCTATCTGGAGCAGGGCTTGTCACCAGGCAATGACATCCCCGTGACGTTTCATGCCAGAGGACTCCCGCCGGGCGTCACCATCGATGCCTCAACGGGTGACATCTCCGGCATGCCCACCGTCGCTGGAGATTACCAGGCTGAGTTGTGGACATCTGATGGCTACGGCACCAGTCCACGCTTCCAGCAGATTTACTTTGTCGGATCATCTAAGATCGACCTCTTCACGAGAACTTACAGCGGCACGCTCTATCAACTGCCCATGATCAATGGACTGAGTGGCTATTTAGGCGAGGTGACGGTAACTCCGAATGGGAGCTTTACCTGCAAGCTGACGTTTAAATCTAGTGTCATTCGACTGAGCGGGAAATTCACTGGCGATGAATCTGCTTTTGTGGCTCGGGCAGAAAACGTGGTTCAAGGATTGAATCTCAAAATGACGCTGCGGCCTGCTGCTTCCATCTTATTTGAATGGATCGACCCCGCAGGGAAAATCGAAACCACTTCCACTTTCCTAGAGGTCGTCTATCGCCGAACAGGAGATGCCTATGCCGACCCGGCAGGACGCTATGTGGTGCTGCTGCAACCCGAAAAAAGCGGCGAGATACTAGAGGCTGAAGACGTGCTGCGCGGCACGGGCTTTGGGAGCCTGCAAGTCAATGCCAACTTCTCGACCACCTTCGTCGGCACCTTGCCAGATGGTCAGGGCATCACCTGTAGCAGCTACGTGACGACTAACCGAACGATCCCAACCTTCGTCATTCCCCAAGCGAGGCGGGATGTCTTGATCGGAGATATGTGGGTGCCGACGCGCTATGAAGGATTCTCTCCGCAACCGGTCTGGTGGTACCGTGACGCCAACCCGAGGGATCCAATCGCCCCGGCTGGCTGGAGTCGCAGTCTGATCACTGGTATGACGCCATACACGCCGCCAAAGGCCGGGCAGTTTCTGCTGCCCTATATAGAGGCTAGCCCCAACAACGCCTACCTCTCTCTCTCCGCAGCAGGCCGTGATTTAGAGGACACGACCGCATTCATCGACACCGATTTCACGCTTTCTACTGCTCATACGGCTCGGTTTGCTGGGCCTAATCACGATGGTCTGCGAATCGACTTCTATGCCCCAACCGGTTTCTTTACAGGTCAAGTTACAGTGGCTTCCCCACGCCGCAGGATTGGATTCCGCGGCATGATGTTTCCCAATAATGAAGCCCCACATGGCGAAGGTTTCTTCCTGGCCCCACCGCCTGCGGGCACTCTGCCCGCTGCGCTGGTTTCCGGCCATGTTTGGATCGGGGCGTCTTATGGAGAGTGAATGAGGCGGTTGTTTCACCCGTGCTCTGACACTGTCAGTGGAGTTAAATCGGAATGCAAAAACACGTCTCATGCCTGATCGCGAAAAAGATACGCTGGCTGCTCAATCAAGACTGCTGGGGTGAACACGAAGGTCTGAGTAATGCTTTTGAATATTCACTCGTAGTTCTTGCCTGAGCTTGCACAATTCCTTCGGGCCATGTAGTCCGTGAGCATGATGCAATCTGCGGCACTGGTCGTTTTTATTTTGGCTCTTCTGGTCACTGGCGTGCTGGGCACGGAGACGGGGCTTTTGTTCTTCTGGCCTGGTGCCGCTCTGCTCGGTGTTGCGGGGCTTTTGGCGACCCTGAAATGGCGCTTGCGGGTGCTTTTCCCGCCTAGTGATGTTTGTCTGGCCACGGTGCTGCTTTTTGCCAGCTATACCCTGGGACGCGCGCTGATGTCGCCAGTCGCAGCCTATGCGCGAGAGGATGTGGTGATCTTGCTGGGCTGTCTGGTGACCTATGTCTTGACCGTCACGGCGGCGAGTCATCCGCGCTGGCGGATCGCGCTGGTGGGCTGCTTGCTTGTTTTAGTGCTGGGTAATTTGGCGGTGGGTTCTGTGCATTTATCAGGAAACTGGAGCTTTCATATTTTACCGACCTTTCTGCGCGGCTCGGAGGCTGGCAGAATCGGTGGCTTCTATGTGAATCCGAATCATCTCGCGGCTTTCCTGTCTTTCGCGCTGTTTTTGTCGCTCGGCTGGCTGTGCTTTGGACGTGGAGGGGCGGCGCTGAAGCTGTTGCTTGGCTTTCTGATTGTGGCCATGGCTGTGGGCATGTCGCTGACGGTGAGTCGCGGGGCTCTTATTGGTCTGGCTGCGGGAGGTCTGGTATATGCTGTATTGGCGCTCTGGATCGTCTGGCAGACGCAGCGGCACTTTTTTTGGAGTTTGCTCGGCGGTGCAGTGGTGCTCAGCGTGCTCGGCGGTGCTGTGCTCTGGAAGGTGAATGATGAGTATCTGCGGCAGCGCATCGAAAATAACTCGATGACTGACGACATCCGTTTTGGCATCTGGGACACTGCCTTGGGCCAGTTCCAGCAGGCGCCGTTACTGGGTGAAGGAGCACGCATGTTCTATGATGGCGGCATTAAATATCGCTCAGCCATGATATCGTCATGGTCGCCAGAGCCCATGTTTGCGCACAGTGAACCCCTGCAGTTGTTGTCTGATTATGGGATCGTCGGTGCTACATTGTTGCTGATCATGGTGCTGGCGCATGGACTGAATGCATTGCGCTTTTTAAGATGGTTTGTGCGTGAAAAATTCATCCTCACTGGCCGTGTGCTGAGCATGAACTTAGCGCTCTGTCTCGGCGCCCTGAGTGCGCTGGTAGCCACACTGGTTCATTCCGTTTTTGAATTTCATTATCATGTGCCAGCCACAGCTATGGGTGGCGCTTTGATCCTTGGATTGCTGGCCAATCCAGGCTTTGAGACCATGCAGCGTCCACTCATGCGAGTGCTCGGTGTGAGGATCGCGACGAAGCTGGCGCTGGGTTGCAGCGCGTGCGCTTTGCTCGCTGGGTTTTGGATCATAGGTCGTGGTGATTATGCGCTCGTTCAGGCACGGCTGGCTGAGGCGCGCAAAGATCCGCAGGCCTATGCAATGCACCTGGATGAGGCGGCGCAGTTGGATGCTAGTAACGGAGAGGTGTTTTATCTGCGAGGTTTGATGAAGCTGGATGCCCCAAGCACGCCTGATGAAAAGCAATCCAAAGTGACGATCACGGAAGCCATCGAAGACCTGCAAAAAGCGACGGCTTTAAATCCGTATAACTACTTGTATCATCTGGCCTTGGCTGACGGCCTGGATGCCGTGGGCAGATATGATGAAGCGCTCAAGAGTATCGAGAATGCCCTAGTTGCAGCGCCTTATCATGAGGAGTCGCGTCTGGCACTGGGTGTGCATTGGCACCGTCTGAGCCGGTGGAAAGAGGCGGAGAAAGCTTATCTTTGGGCCAGCACAGCGCGTGCAATGAACAAGCAAGGCGTTGCCAATTGGTATACCAGCTACCAGCTCATGCTGAAGCATGCGGCTCTGAGCCGTGGGCAAAAGCCATAGACTGAACCAGTTAGAGGTGTCGAAGCATCACCTGGGATCCATAGGCGGTGAGATACTTTTTAAAAAACTTCAAAAAGAAGCAAAAAGAAGTTGCGGAACTTTCAGCCTACGCCACTATCTCGCCCCCCGGCCCCGGCTTTCACTCGTGATTGCTAGGACCATGAGCTGCGAGAGTAGCTCCTGACTTATCGGAGCAGTGATCCGGAAAAACACTGTGCTGACCTTGCCTTTGCAAGGTGGAAGCACTGTCTTTCCAGTTCTTTGTCCCACGAGGCCAATTTAAGGAACGGAATTTTTTTCAGACATCATGCCCACCATCAATCAGCTCGTCAGATTCGGTCGCAAAGACAAAGCGACCAAGTCCAAGTCGCCTGCCCTCGCCAAGTGCCCACAGCGCCGTGGCGTGTGTTTGCAAGTGATGACCCGCACGCCGAAAAAACCGAACTCAGCTCTTCGTAAAGTGGCTAAGGTTCGTCTGACCAATGGTTTTGAAGTTATTGCTTACATCGGCGGTGAAGGCCACAATCTCCAGGAGCATAGCATCGTGCTAGTCCGTGGTGGTCGTGTAAAGGATTTGCCAGGTGTTCGTTACCACATTGTTCGCGGAACTCTTGACTGCCTTGGCGTAGACAAGCGTCGCCGTGGCCGTTCCAAATACGGTGCAAAACGTCCGAAGAAGGGCGCTGCTGCAGCTGCTCCAACCAAAGGCAAGAAATAAGCTTCGCTTTCCTAACTAGTTCTTAATTTTTTAAATATCGACTTATGGCCCGCAGAAAACGCGTTTACGACAAGCCAGTCCACAAGGACTCCCGCTATGACAGCCAGCTTGTTGCTCAGCTCATCGCTCGTGTGATGCAGTCAGGCAAAAAATCGCTCGCTGAGCGTATTGTTTATACTGCTATCGAGCAGCTGAACGAGAAAACAGAGACGATTGATCCTCTCGAGCTTTTCCACCGCGCCATTGAGAATGCTAAGCCAAAGGTTGAAGTGAAAGCTCGCCGCGTCGGTGGTGCTACTTATCAGGTGCCGCTTGAAGTTAGCCCGGAGCGCTCTGAGTCCCTCGCCATGCGCTGGATCGTCGCTTATGCCCGTGGCCGTAAAGGTCAACCGATGCACCGCGCTCTCTCCAATGAGCTCAAAGAAGCTTCCCAAGGCCAAGGTTCATCCGTCCGCAAGCGTGACGATGTTCATAAGCAAGCCCAGGCTAACCGCGCCTTTGCTCACTTCCGCTTCTAATTAGAAGTCTCTTCTCCTCCTTTTTTCCACACACCGTAGCTTTTCAGACACATGTCCAATTTGAACTCCCCTAACCGTGAATACCCGCTTGAGCGCACCCGTAATATCGGGATCTGTGCTCACATCGATGCGGGCAAGACCACGCTGACGGAGCGAATCCTGTTCTACACAGGCATGATTCACAAAATCGGTGAAGTGCATGACGGTGCTGCGACGACAGACTGGATGGAGCAGGAAAAAGAGCGTGGGATCACCATCACCTCTGCTGCTGTTACCGCTCGCTGGAAGCAGCTCAAGGAAGCTGGAATCTTCAAGCTCCGTGAGGAAGAGGATATCCGCGTTAACATCATTGATACCCCTGGGCACGTGGACTTCACGGCTGAAGTGGAGCGTTCCCTTCGTGTTCTTGATGGTGCCATTTTCGTTCTTTGCGGCGTTGCCGGTGTTCAGCCACAATCCGAAACCGTTTATCGCCAGGCTGAAAAATACAGCGTCCCGCGTATTGCTTTCGTCAATAAGATGGACCGCACAGGTGCCAACTTTGACAATGTCGTTAAGGATGTCCGCACGAAGCTCGGTGCTAATGCTTGGCCGATTCTGATCCCAATTGGTGCTGAAGACAATCTGATTGGTCAGATCGACGTCGTGAACCAGAAAGCTATCATCTACAGTGATGACGCATTGTTCGGTTCGAAATACACCATTCGCGAACTGGAAGGTGACGAGATTGCCAAAGCTAAGGCAGCTTACCAAGGTCTTTTAGATGAAGTTTGCAGCCATGACGAAGAACTCGGCATGCAGTTCCTTGAAGAAAAGCCAATCAGCATCCAGGAACTCAAGTCGGCACTCCGTCGAACAGTGATCTCCAATAAGATCATCCCAATGGCTGGTGGTTCAGCTTTCAAGAACAAAGGCGTTCAGTATTTGATCGACGCCGTGATTGATTACCTCCCAGGACCACTCGACATTGAGCCTCAAAAAGGTCACGTCATCGATGAGCCTGAGAATATTGTGACAGCGATGCCTGATGACAATGGTAAATTCATTGCTCTTGGTTTCAAGCTTTGGTCTGATAAATTCGGTCGTCTCGTCTTCTTCCGCGTCTATTCTGGTTGCGTCCGTAAGGGTGACACCATCTACAATCCACGCACTCGCAAGTCTGAGCGTGTCGGTCGTTTGATCCAGATCCAAGCCAGCGTGCATAAGGACATTGATTGCTGTTACTCTGGTGACATCGCGGCCCTCGTTGGTCTGAAAGATGTCCGCACGGGTGACACCTTCTGTGACGAAAGCCTTGATGTGCTGCTTGAGCCCCCGACATTCCCAGAGCCAGTTATCTCCATGGCTGTCGAGCCGAAGACCAAGGCTGACCAAGAGAAGATGGGTAACGCTCTCCAGCGCCTTTCCGAAGAAGATCCAACCTTCTTCGTCAAGACTGACGAAGAAACCGGCCAGACCATCATCGCCGGCATGGGTGAGCTTCACCTTGAAATTCTTTGCGACCGCCTCAAGCGCGAGCACAAAGTCGAAACCAACACTGGTAAGCCTCAGATCGCTTATCGTGAGACTCTCACGATCCCTGCCGATGGTGAAGGTAAATTGGTCAAGCAGTCTGGTGGTCGTGGTCAATACGGACACGTCGTTCTGAAAGTTTTCCCAAGCGAAAAAGGCAAGGGTGTCACCGTGGAAAACAAAGTTGTCGGTGGAACGATCCCGAAAGAATTCATCAACCCAGCGAAAGCAGGTTGTGTTGAAGCAACGCTCAATGGTATCATCGCTGGTTATCCTGTCATCGACATCCACATCGACCTGGTCGATGGATCCAGCCATGACGTTGACTCCAATGAAAACGCTTTCAAGATGGCTGCCATCTTCGCAATGAAGGACGCTCTGAAGAAAGCCAAGTGCATTCTTCTTGAGCCAATCATGGCCGTGGAAGCTTCCACACCGGAAGATTACCAGGGCGACATCATGGGTGACCTTAACCGTCGCCGGGGTAAGATCCAAGGTATCGACACCCGTGGCACGACCGCCATCATTCGCACTGAAGTTCCTCTGGCAGAAATGTTTGGCTACTCGACCGCCATCCGCACTCTCTCCTCAGGCCGCGCTTCCTATTCCATGCAACCTTCTCACTTCGAGCAGGTGCCAAACAACATCGTTGAACAGATTTCTGAGCAGCGCGGCACGAAGAACGCCTAATTTTTTGAAGTAACCCATTCACGCTGGACAAACGACATGAGCAATCAACGAATCAGAATCCGCCTTCGCGCTTACGATTATCGCGTTCTCGACAAGAGCACCGCAGACATCGTAGAGACTGCCAAGCGCACCGGAGCTAAAGTTGCTGGACCGATCCCGCTTCCTACCCGAATTGAAAAATTCACCGTCAATCGTTCCCCGCACGTTGACAAAAAATCAATGGATCAATCAAAATTTAGTTTCCACCCCTGAAACGATCTTAACTGGAGGAACACATTATGGCTATTGGCTTAATTGGAAAAAAACTTGGAATGACGAAGGTGTACACCGATAAGGGTGAAGCCATCGCCGTGACCGTCGTGGACGTCAGCGGAAACGCTGTGATCCAGACCAAACTAACTTCTGGCAAGGACGGCTACAGCGCCATCCAGTTGGGTTACGAAGACCGCAAGGAATCAAGAATGACCAAGCCTTTGCTTGGCCACTTCAAAAAACACGGCGTCGCTCCAAAGCGTATCGTTAAAGAATTCCGCGTTTCCTCTGACGACCAGCTCCCGACTGCCGAAACTAAGATTGACGCCAGCTTGTTCAGCAACGGTCAATGGGTGGACGTTATCGGAACCACCAAAGGTAAAGGTTTCCAAGGTGTTGTGAAACGCTGGAACTTCGCCGGTCAGCCTGCAACTCATGGTCACATGATGCATCGTCGTCCAGGTTCCATCGGTTGCCGATTGACTCCTGGTCTGGTTTGGAAAAACCAAAAGATGCCTGGTCAAGACGGTGTTGATCGTCGCACCACACAGAATCTTAAGATTGTTCAGAGTCGTCCAGAAGATGGATTGCTCCTCATCAGTGGCTCTATTCCTGGCAACAAAGGTAGCATCGTCGTGGTGCGCCCAGCCAAGAAGAAGCTCGCACCCGCCAAGTAAATCCCAGAGGAACTTGAATCATGTCAGCTACCATTTTATCCACTGAAAGCGCTAAGCAGGCCAACGTGAACCTCGTCGAAGGTCACCACGGCAAGCAAGCTCTCAATGACACTCTCGTTGCCTATCGTGCGAATCGTCGCCAAGGCAATGCTAACACTAAGAACCGTTCAGAAGTCCGCGGAAGCGGTAAGAAACTCTGGGGTCAAAAAGGCACGGGTAATGCTCGTATGGGCAGTAAGCGCTCTCCTGTTTGGTCTGGTGGTGGTGTGGTTTTCGGACCTCGCACACGTGACTACAGCGTCAAAATCCCTCGTGCGATCAAGAAGCTGGCTCTCCGCACAGCTCTGACAGCACGCATCAATGACGGTGCTGTCCTGACCATCCCTACTTTCGCAGTGGCAGATGGCAAAACCAAGTCTTTCATCGCCGCAGTTGAGGCTCTCTCGACGGCCAAGAAGATTCTCATCGTCGGTCAAACCTTTGACGAACTGACTTTCCGCTCAGCACGCAACGTCCAAAATGTTCAACTCGTCTCCGCTGACGATGTGAACGCCGAACACCTTCTGCTTTACCCGCAGGTGATCGTAACGACTGAAGCTCTCGAAACCATTGCTCGGAGGACAGCCTGATATGAAAGACCCACATTCCGTCATCCACACCATTCGCCTGACTGAAAAGGCGACTCGGCTCGGCGAAGAAAACAACGAGTTTGTTTTCATCGTGAACCGCAAATCTACGAAGATCGAAATCAAGATGGCCGTCGAAAAGCATTTCGGCAAAAAGGTCGTCGGAGTTCGCACTCTTAATACCGATGGCAAAGCTCGCCGTGAAAAGCGTGCTGATGCAGGTCGCACTAATCATTACAAAAAGGCTATCGTGCGTCTCAAAGACGGCGAAACCATCGAGCTCGTATAAGGGCAATTCCGGTTCACAACCTCTTAATCTGAAGGACGCACACCATGGCGCTGAAAACATTCAAGCCTAATACCCCATCAAACCGCTATAAAGAGTGGAACTCCTTTGAGGAGATCACCAAGGACACTCCACAGCGCAGCCTCACGGTTGCCCTGCGTAAGTCCGGCGGCCGCAACAACACGGGTCGTATCACCTGCCGTCACATCGGTGGTGGACACGAGCGCCGTTACCGTCTGATCGACTTCAAGCGCGCTCGTCGTGATGAAGCGGCCAAGGTCATCGCTATCGAGTATGATCCGAACCGTTCCGCACGAATTGCCTTGATCGAATACAAAGATGGTGAGCGGGCTTACATCCTCGCCCCACTCAATCTTGGTGTCGGAGCTTCCGTCATGGCCGGTGAAAAAGCCGCCCCTGAACTTGGAAACGCTCTTCCACTTCGCAAGATTCCTCTTGGAACCAACATCCACAACATTGAGCTCGTTCTCGGTCGTGGTGGTGTCGCCGCCCGCGCCGCTGGTCAAGCTGCTGTCCTTTCCAACCGTGAAGGTGAATACGCACTGGTTCGCATGCCTTCTGGAGAAATCCGCAAGATCCACGCTGAGTGCTACGCAACCATCGGCCAGGTCGGTAATACCGAGCACATGAATGTGGTTTCTGGTAAAGCAGGACGCACTCGCTGGCAGGGCACCCGCCCAACCGTCCGTGGTATGTGTATGAACCCGATTGACCATCCGAATGGTGGTGGTGAAGGTCGTTCCAAATCCGGTGGTGGTCGCCAGCATCTTCTCAGCCCATGGGGCCACGCGAAGGGTGAAAAGACTCGCAACAAGAAGAAGTCCACGAACAAACTCATTGTTCAGACTCGTCACGCTAAGAAGTAATCCTTTCTCAATCTGAATCACTGATACTATGGCACGCTCACTCAAAAAGGGACCTTTCGTCCAGCAGGCTCTGCTCGACAAAGTGGACAAGCTCAACGACGCCGGACAAAAGCGTCCGGTGAAGACTTGGGCCCGCAGCTCAATGATCACTCCTGATCTTGTTGGTCACACCTTCCTCGTTCACAACGGCAAAGATTTCGTCAGCGTCTATGCTACGGAAAACATGGTCGGTCATCGTCTCGGTGAATTCGCCATGACCCGTATCTTCAAAGGTCACGGTGCTCACACGGTCAAAGCTGCTAAATAATCTAATTCGTCTCCTTACTCTTTCAATTCAATGATTTTAAGCCTGTTCCAACGCCTCAACCACTGCGCTCTGCTTATAGCAGCGGTGGCACTGGGTGGCGCTGCCAAGGCCCAGACATCCTTTGAATTGCAGGAGTTGAACATGACGCTGCAGGTTGCTGCGCAAAAGATCCAAACCTTGGAGTCCACCTTGGCGTCCTCCAAAGATAAAAACGCAGCTCTCGCCCAGAGTGCTGCTGCTTCTAACCAGGAAGCCATCGAACTCAAAGACCGTTACGATCGCCTTCGTGGACTTCTGGAAGGCCTCGGAATCTCAGCGATCGAAACGAATCCAGAGAAAACCCAGGAGCGTCTGCTTTCCTCCCTCAGTGATCTGCGCATCGCTGAAACGTCACGCCAGAAGCTGGCTGATAGTTTGATGGAGCTGGCTGAGTCATCCTTGGCATTCGCAAAAACAGTGGCCACTCCTGATGCAGTCACTGGAGATCGTCTTCAAAAGTCTCTCTTGAATGCTGAATCCACCCTGGCAGCTGCCTCTGCAAGGCCCGCTGAATCCACGGCTCCTGTGTCTGATCTACAAGATGCACGCATCGTTAGTTTGAAAAATGAGCTTGGCATTGCAGTGCTGAGCGTTGGTGCCCGTGATGGCGTGAAGCCAGGGATGCCATTTGAAGTTTACCGCGAAGATAAACCCATCGCGAAGGTTCTTGTCACCGAAGTCCGCAACTCTGTGAGTGGCGCTGTGGTGCAAGAATTGGCAAACATCGCTGACCCTGTCCAGGTCGGTGATAAAGGCAAAGTTGATACAAACCGGTCACTCTAAATTTATGGAAGTTCGTTCAATCCTTAAATACGCTCGTATTTCTTCACAGAAAGCGCGTCAGGTCACACGTGCCATCACAGGCATGCCCGTGTCGCAGGCGCTAAGCGTTCTCGATTTCACCCCAAAGAAAGCCGCCTTCTTGGTTGGTAAAGTTCTTCGTTCTGCCGTGGCAAACGCTGAGAACAACCACGAGCTTGACGCTGAAGACCTCATCGTCGCCAGCGCCGTCGCTACTCCAGGTCCTTCTTTGAAGCGCATCATGCCACGTGCTCGTGGATCAGCATCCCCGATCATCAAGCGCATGACGCACATCACTGTCGTTCTCGGCAATAAGCCTGAAGAAGCTGTTAAACCAGCCAAGCGCATCAATAAGTCCAAGGCCAAGGCCTCTGCTGAATAATCTCCACACACCACGCATTTATGGGACAGAAAGTTAATCCGATCGGCTTCCGCCTCGCAGTCACCAAAGACTGGCGCTCTAAGTGGTATGCTCCAGAGAAAGAATACGCTGATGCATTGCATAGTGACCTTGCCATACGCAGCTATCTGAAAGAGAAGCTGATGCAGGCAGCACTCTCCAAGATCATCATCGAGCGTGCTTGGAACCAAGTCCGTGTGACTCTCCATACCGCTCGTCCAGGTCTGGTCATTGGCCGTAAAGGTCAAGAGATCGAAGTCATGAGCCAGAAAGTCTCCGAAATGTGCGGTGGCAAGCAGGTGAAGATCGACATCTTTGAGATCAAGCAGCCTGAACTGGATGCCCAGCTCGTTGCCGAAGGCGTCGCGGTTCAGCTTGAGCGTCGTATTTCTTTCCGCCGCGCCATGAAGCGCTCCGTGCAGACCGCTATGGACATGGGTGCTGATGGCATTCGTATCCGCGTCGCAGGTCGTCTCGGTGGTGCTGACATTGCCCGTGACGAACAATATCGTCAGGGTAAAGTGCCTCTTCAGACCCTTCGTATCCCGATTGATTATGGCTTTGCAGAAGCCCGGACCGTTTACGGCATCATCGGAGTTAAAGTTTGGCTCAATCGCGGTAACGCGCCTGAAAACAGCCAACCACGTCAAGAACGCCGCCCGCGTCGTGACGGTGATCGTGGCGGCCCACCACGTCGTGGTGAGCGCGCAGGTGGTGGTGCCCCAGCACCTACCGCAGAAGCCGCAGCTCCAGTAGCCGCAGAGTAGTATTCCACCCCTTTCTAGAACAACAGGTAATCAGGAGTTTGACCCATGGCCCTTCTTCCAAGTAGAGTAAAATATCGTAAAACCCAGCGCGGAAGCCGCTCTGGCATTGCCACCAGTGCAAACAAGCTGGACTTCGGTGATTTTGGTCTTCAGACGCTTGACCGCGGATGGATCAAAAATAACCAAATCGAAGCCTGCCGTGTTGCCATCAACCGCTTCCTCAAGCGTAAAGGCAAAGTTTTCATCCGCATCTTCCCTCACAAGCCTGTCACGGCCCGCCCACCTGAAACTCGAATGGGTAAAGGTAAAGGCTCTCCGGAATTCTGGGTAGCTGTGGTTCTCCCAGGTCACATGCTTTTCGAAGTATCTGGCGTGACTGAAGCTATCGCACGTGAAGCCTGCCGCCTCGCTGCAAACAAACTGGGTCTGCGCACTCGCTTTGTGACCCGCACCATCTCCCATTAATTCTATTTTCTGATCCGCCATGCTGACTAAACAACTCCGTGAGATGACCGTCGAAGAGCTCGGTGCTCGCCGCCGCGAATTGCGCCAGGAAATGCTGAACCTCCGTGTTCAACAGCAGATCGGCCAGCTCGAAAACCCTTCCCGTCTTCACACCCTCCGTCGTGAGGTGGCTCGTATCGAGACCATCGTGAATGAGCGCAGCCGCACTGCCAAGGCCGCTTAATTGATTCAAACCCCGCTGAACTGATTCCCATTCCATGAGCGATACTGCAACTGTTACACCAGACCATGTCAAAGCCACCGTTCGCAAAACGCGCGTCGGTAAGGTTGTGTCTGACAAAATGAACAAGACCATCGTGGTCGAGGTGGAGCGCCGCGTGCCGCATCCACAATTCAAGAAGATCATTCGTCATACGTCCAAGTTCTATGCTCATGACGAGCAGGAACTGGGTCATCAATCCCGGTGGCAGATAACACCGGAGCCCGCCTGGCCACTATGATCGGCGTGCTAGGAAAGAAGAACAGCCGCTTCGCCTACATTGGCGACATCATCACCGCCCATATTCGTGAGTCCACACCGACTGCGAACGTGAAAAAAGGTGAAGTCGTCCGCGCCGTCGTCGTCCGCACCGCCCATCCAATCCGTCGTAATGACGGTTCGATCTTGCGCTTCGACAGAAATGCAATCGTCATCATCGACAAAGACAACAATCCAAAAGGTACTCGTATCTTCGGTCCTGTAGCTCGTGAGCTGCGTGACAAGAACTTCATGAAGATCGTTTCCCTTGCCCCAGAAGTGCTATGAGCCGAGTCAAAACCCACGTCAATACTGGCGACAACGTCGTCGTCATCTCCGGTGCCCATAAAGGCGCTCAAGGAATCATTAAGGAAGTGCAAACTTCCAAGAACCGCGTTCTCATCGAAGGTGTCCGGATGATCAAAAAGACCGTCCGTCCAAGCCAGGCTAACCAAGCTGGTGGGATCATCGAAATCGAAGGTCCAATCCACATTTCCAACGTGAAGCTTGCTGCTGCAGTTGCCCCAAAAGCAAAAACAGCCAAGAAGAAGGTTGCTAAAAAGAAGTAGTCCCCTAACATGTGCCCCCCCCTGCACCCCGCTTTTCATCCAAAGCGCCCAGAGGAAAGGCCACGCAGCACTAAAACTGATACATGATCCCCGCATTACAGACTCTCTACAAAGAGAAACTCCGCGACTCGCTCAAGGCGCAGCTCGCTCTTAGCAACGTGCACGAAGTGCCGAAGCTCGAAAAAATCGTCATCAACTGCTCTGTTGGCTCCCAAGGTGAGCGCAAGCAAGCTATCGAAGATGCCGTCAACGAAGTCACTCTGATCACCGGTCAAAAGCCAGTCATTACCAAGAGCAAAAAGGCTATCGCTAACTTCAAACTCCGTGAAGGTGAAAACGTCGGTGTGAAGATCACTCTCCGTGGTCCTCGCATGTATGATTTCCTCATGCGTCTCGTCCGCACCGCTCTTCCTCGCGTTCGTGACTTCCGTGGTGTTGCTCCTCGTGCCTTTGATGGTCGTGGCAACTACACCCTCGGTATCAACGATCAGTCGATCTTCCCAGAAATCGAGCTGGACAAAATCAAGCGCACGCTCGGTTTTGACATCACTTTCGTCACCTCCACCAACAATGACGATCACGCACGTGAATTACTCCGTGCGCTTGGCATGCCCTTCCGTGGTAAGGGGAACTCACTGCAAAAAGCTGACGGAAGTGAATCCGAAGCTGTTGCTGCTTAACCTAAACTGAAGCGTCCGACTCCACCGAGCCATGACTGATCCTATTTCCGATTTCCTCACCCGCATCCGCAACGCCGCATCCGCAGGCCAGCAGGAAGTGTTCATCCCCTTCTCCAAAATGAAGAGTGAGCTTTCCCGCATCCTCCAAGAAGAAGGCTACCTGTGGAGCTATGAAGTTGATACCAGCGCAGCGTTCCCACGCTTGAAGCTGAAGATCAAATATCAGGGTAAAGCCCCTGTTGTTCGTCACCTGTCCCGCGTTAGCAAGCCAGGTCTGCGTAAATACGTCTCTTGTGACCAAATCCCCCGTGTTCTCGGTGGCCTTGGTATCTCAATCCTCTCCACTTCCCGTGGCATCATGACCGGTTCCCGTGCCAAGAGAACCAAAGTGGGCGGCGAACTTCTGGCTCAAGTCTGGTAACCCAAGAAGCACTATTTTATGTCACGCGTCGGCAAACAACCCATCACTCTTCCAGAAAAAGTTTCTGTGAAAATCGGCCAGGACCGCAGTGTCCTCGTCGAAGGTCCAAAAGGTAAACTGAATTGGACTCTCCCTATCGGCATCAATGTCGCTTTCGAAGGCAAAGACGTTAATGTCACCCGCACCAGCGAAGATCGTCGTGTCCGTGCCATGCACGGCACCTCCCAGCGCCTCATTGGAAACATGGTTGAAGGTGTGAGCAAGGGCTACACTCGCAATCTTGAAATCCACGGCGTCGGTTTCCGTGCTGCTGTCAAAGGCGACGTCATCGATCTCAACCTCGGTCAATCTCATCCGCGTCTGCACCCGATCCCAGCTGGGGTTAAGGTCGTCGTGACTGACAACACCAAGATTGCCATCGAAGGCATCGATAAACAAATCGTCGGTCAGCTTGCTGCCGATATCCGGGCCTACTATCCGCCAGAACCTTACAAGGCTAAGGGTGTGCGTTATGCAGGTGAACAGATCCGCCGTAAGGCTGGTAAGAGCGTCAAATAACCTTTTTGGAGATCAGTCATTATGGCCGCGAAAAATCGCAAACTCACTCGCTCGCGTATTCATACGCGTATTCGCAAGACACTCAGGGGCACATCTGCCCGTCCACGTCTGGCGGTTTACTTTTCAAACACCAATGTCTATGCGCAGCTCATCGATGATGATGCAGGCAAGACCATCGTCTCCGCTTCCACCAAGGAAAAAGGTTTCGGTGAAGGTAAAGCCAACATCGCTAGCGCTACAAAGGTCGGTCAGACCGTTGCTGAGCGTGCGATCGCCGCAAACGTCACCCAAGTGGTCTTTGACCGCGGTGGTTTCATCTATCATGGTAAAGTGAAAGCACTTGCCGATGCCGCCCGTGAAAAGGGTCTGAAGTTCTAATCCCCTATTATACCGATTTATGGCAGCAGAAAATAGTCGTCCAGGTGCTGAGCGTGATATCTCTGATTCCGTCGAGAAAGTCGTTCACATCAACCGATGCGCAAAGGTCGTCAAAGGTGGTCGTCGCTTCAGCTTCTCCGCACTCGTTGTTTCTGGTGATCGCCAGGGCAAAGTGGGTTGGGGTTTTGGTAAAGCGAACGAAGTCTCTGACGCCATCAAAAAGGCAACGGAAGCCAGCCGCAAGAAGATGAATCGCGTTCATCTCTTCAATAACACCATTCCTCATGAAGTAATCGGTGAACATGGTGGCGGTGCTATCATGCTGAAGCCAGCCTCTCCAGGTACAGGCATCATCGCCGGTGGCGGTGCACGTGCCGTGCTTGAAGCAGCTGGTGTCAAAGACGTTATCGGCAAGTCCCTCGGTTCCAGCAACCACGCCAACGTCGTTAAAGCTACCCTTGCAGCCCTCGGTGCTCTCCGTCCGAAAGACGAGATCATGCGTGCTCGCGGTAAGGAACTCAAAGAGCGTGCAGCTCTCTAATTGATCCCCAATTTTAACTCTACATTTCCATGCAACTTCAAGATGTGAAACCCCGCCCCGGTGCTAAGAAGCGCCGCAAGCGTATCGGCTGTGGTGAAAGCTCCGGTCACGGCAAAACCTCCGGTAAAGGAAACAAGGGTCAGAAAGCCCGCGCTGGCGCTGGTATTCGACCTGGTTTCGAAGGTGGTCAGATGCCACTCTTCCGCCGCCTCCCCAAGAAGGGTTTCAGCAACGTCCAATTCCGCGATGTCTATGAAGTCGTTAACGTTGGTTGTTTGAATGACGCCTTCGAAGACGGCGCCGTCATCAACGAAGCTTCCCTCCGTGAGAGTGGCCTCGTCAATCGTAACTGCGACGCCATCAAAATTTTGGGAACGGGTGATCTGACCCGTAAGTTGACCATCGAGATCAAAAACGTGAGTGCATCTGCCCGCGAGAAGATCGAGAAGGCTGGTGGTTCAGTAGCTGCCTGATACATTCCCTGACACTTTGAGCGGGCCGGTCTATGCTCAACCGCAAGGTTGTACAAGACACGGCCCGCTTTCCTTTTACCCGATTAAGACAACCGACTATGATTTCCGCATTCTACGATAGCTTTAAGATTCCTGATTTGCGTTCGCGCATTCTTTTCACTTTGGCGATGATCGTCATCGTCCGCATTGGAACCGCCGTGACGCTTCCGGGCGTTGACATGTCGGTGCTGGACGAGTGGATCAAAGTGCGCACGGCTGATTCAGCTGGTGCCGGCGCTCAGGTAGCTGCGTTGCTGAACGTCTTTAGCGGTGGTGGTCTGCAAAACTGCGCCATCTTTGCTCTTGGTATCATGCCTTACATCAGTGCGAGCATCATGCTCCAGCTTCTGACGGCAGTGGTCCCCTCCCTCAGCAAGATGGCCCGTGAAGATGGTGGTCGTCAAAAGATCACTCAGTTCACTCGTCTCGCCACAATTGCCCTATGTCTGTTTCAGGGTTACTTGCTAGCCAAGTCTCTTTCCGCACCTGGTCAAAACATCTTCCTCGGTGGTCTTCAGGAGGTCATTGACCGCCTCGGCCGTCCATTGGTGCCTGATTATGGCTTTGGATTCATTTTCACCACCGTGATCACCATCACAGCGGGCACTATGCTCATGATGTGGCTGGGTGAAATGATCACTGAGCGCGGCATCGGTAATGGTGTTTCTATTCTGATCTGCGTTAATATTGTTTCGGATCTTCCTGGGGCTTTTGTGATAGTATGTGAGTCGTTTTTGGTTAGATT
>JAPLUM010000605.1 GCA_026397605.1 Verrucomicrobiota bacterium
GGACTTGCCCACATTCGGGCGGCCTACGATGGCGACGGTTTTTAACATGATTCGGATCTGCGATGGTTTGAGACTTCCTGTAGAACACTTTTCACATGTTTTCAGGATTAACCTGCAAAATGGATGTTTTTCTTTATTGTCAAATTTGGGTCATACACAAAATGCCAGGCATTTTATATATATTGACCTTGTGATTTTAGTTTTACGAGTGAAAATTAGCCTATGAAAGTAACTGAAAACATTGATAATCAGATGGAAGCTACTGAGGGACAGCTTGTTGGTGTCAACGCGAAGACGAATCCTTGTTTGACGGCGCGGAGCTGGTCAGGTGGGCGTAGGAGAGTTCTGGGGAAGGGGGCGCTGGAAAGTTACACCTACCACGCGATGTCCCGCACTTGCGGGGGCGAGGTGCTCTTCGATGATGTTGAAAAAGAGGCGCTTAAGCGTGTGCTTTGGAGGCTGGCGGAGTTCTCGGGGGTGCGTTTGGTGACTTACTGCATCATGAAGAACCATTTCCATGCGCTTGTGGAAGTGCCGAAACGTGAGATCTGGTTGGAGCGCTTTGCTGGGCCGACAGGTGAGGATCGGTTGCTGGATCATCTGCGTGTGCTTTACAGCAAAGCTTATGTCGACTTTTTACGGGATGAAATCGCGGATCTGCGGAAGCTCGGATTAGAGTCGTTGGTTCAGACAAAATTGGATGGGATCAAGCGGCGTTTTTGTGATCTTTCCATCTACATGAAGGAGGTTAAAGAGCGGTTCAGCCGTTGGTTCAATAAGCGTCGCGAGCGCAAAGGGACGCTGTGGATGGATCGCTATAAAAGTGTGATGGTCGAAGGGAAAGGCGAGCCGTTGCATACGATGGCAGCTTACATTGACCTTAATTCAGTGCGTGCAGGACTGGTTGAAGATCCGAAGGATTACCGCTGGTGTGGGTATGCAGAAGCTGTGAGTGGGATTCGACGGGCGCAGCGTGGTTTGAGTAAGGTAACGGGGACGCCTGTAGATGGTTGGGAGAAGGTGGGCGCAGATGCGTATCGCTGTCTACTTTTCTCAAATGGAGTCGAGATCAAAGACGCACAAAATGTGAATGTTGTGCGCAAGGGAGTGACCGTAGATGAAGTGCGCAAGGTGCTCAAAGAGAGGGGAAAACTCAGTTCCTCGGAGCTTATTCGACTACGAGTTCGTTATTTTAGTGACGGACTAGTGCTGGGAAGCAAGGAGTTTGTTGAGAGCGTTTTCAAGGAAAATCGCGATCACTTCGGGCCAAAGCGAAAGGATGGTGCTCGAAAGTTGATGCAGACCAGCTCAGAGTTGTATTCGATGAGGCAATTGCGAGTACAACCCATTGGATGACAAGCGCATGAGTGGACTGTTTCTGTTATTCCGTTTAGAATTCCTTTCTTTCATCCCTGACACGAGCACTGCCGCTGCTGTGTTTGCTCTCGACATGTAGTGCGGGGTAGTTCAAACATGTAAAGTGTTTATCAAGAAATTAAATTGATTGGATGGCACACACTTTTATGAAATCGACTCTCCCGCGGCTGGCTCTTGCTCTTTTTTTGATAGGTTTGACATCGACCGCTTTGGCAGAAGATCCGGTTTGGATTACAGACAAGGATTTGATCAAAAAGGCACCCACGGTGGCTAAGCCTGCCATAGTCATGTTCGGTGAAAAAAGGGCGGATGACATGTATCTTCCAGTTCATTCAGATCAGGTGCTCAATGCTCGCTTTGAAACAACAGTATTTTTGATCGTTTCAAATCTGGACGGACTCTTGGCCGACGTTAGCGATCCCGCTGACCCATATTGGAAGGCTTGGCGGCAGGTTTCAGAATCCGATAAGGACGGTAAGGTGGCATTGGCCAAATCAAAACTAGATGTGGATGAGGCAAAGACAAAGCTTGATGTGTTGGCAAAGCGAATCGCCGAACCTGAGACAACCGCTGATCAGGTTAAGGAACTAGGCTTGGAAGTGCAGCGTCTCCAGCTGACCTACAATGATGCTCAAACACGGCTAACAGAGCTGACTCTGCAAGTCTCTGAATCCAAGGATCTGGTCAAACGTGGATTCAAGGATCTGAGTGGTTCATTCCGTCTCCGTCTTGGCGGTGAGACATTTGGGAAGCTTGTGCCTGCTGATGTGGCCACGCTATTGGACTCTACCAAGTCGCTTTACCTACTCACCTTTAATCTTAGAGAGACCAATAAAGACAATGAGGCATGGCTGCGGCTATTGAAAAACAGTCCTCTGACGAGTGTGCACTGTGACGTGAAGGTGGCCTACATTAACTCGGCTGGGCATGAGACAGTCGTTAATTCATTTGAGCCTTTTAATCTGCGTATCCCCCTGTTTCGCTGGCCATTTTGGACCAGCTTTAGCATCATCGGTGCATGCCTTTTTCTTTTCATTCGTAACATCCGATCCTCAGAAGTGCTGCGTGATCCAGGCATTCTTTTGCTCAATCGGGATGAGTCTTCGAGTAGCTATTGGCATCAGCATCAGCATCCACTCAGCATGGCTCGGCTACAGATGTCGATCTGGTTTTTTATTATCATCGGTTCCTTCGTTTTTCTTTGGTCCACGACCGGCAGTTTAGCTGGCGTGAATGTGACTGCAATGGCGCTGATGGGGATCAGCAGTGGAACCTCAATGTTTTCGGCCATCATCTCCCAAAAGCAGCAGTGGGATGCCTCTAAAAGGGCTCCGATCACACCTTATCCATCCCAAATAGCAGACTGGTTTGCTGATTTGTTGAGTGATGAAAGTGGCATCACTATCCATCGCTTTCAGATGCTTGCCTGGACCCTTGTGCTATCAGTGGTCTTCATCAATGGGGTGATTTTTGAGTACGCAATGCCTGTCTTCACAAAGGAGCTTTTAGGCCTCATGGGAATTAGTTCAGGTGTTTATGTTGGATTCAAAATCAAAGAAGGAAATGATCGCGGAGTGACTCCAGAAAATAAGGCTGAGCCTCAATGATGGAGACACCATTTCAGCATTGCTCAGCGTGTGGTGCGGTGGGGTTGATTTCACGCAGCGAACGAGAATTTGTCTGCTCAGCGTGTGGGTTCCGACATTTCATCACTCCCATTCCCGCAGCTGTAGCTCTCATCATGGATGCAGCAGGTCGAATTCTGATTACTCGGCGGGCGCATGAGCCTGGGCTAGGAATGCTCGGGCTGCCTGGAGGCGTGATCGAAGCTGGAGAAACGGGTGAGATGGCTTGTGCTAGAGAAACGCTGGAAGAAGTGGGCCTTAATATTCCGACTTCTGAGTTCAGCTACTTTATGTCGCTGCCAAATCATTACCTTTTTCAGGGGTATGTTTGGCCAACGCTGGATCTTTTCTTTGTTGCTAGGATTGAGTCCTTTGAGTGTGTTGCTCTTCAAGCAACGGAGGTCTCTGACTGGTTCGCTCTGCTTTTCTCCGAGGTGCCGTACTCTGATTTTGCGTTTTCTTCGAATGCAGAAGCTGTGAGGCAACTGGGTGTTAAGTTGAGCCAGGATACAATGACAACCAATGCTTTGGCTACAGACGATTTGAAATCCTAGTTGGAATTATTGCTGGCTCTGTGCTTTCATTCTGTGATGAAATCAGATTCACCAGATCAGCCTGAAAGACTTCATTGGTCGACTGAGCTACCATGGTTGTTAGCTTTTTTTGCGATCGTCTTTACTGTTGTTTTGAGATGCGATGATGGATGGGTAAATCACGGGACGTCAGATAAGGCATGGAAGGCCAGCCAAAATGAAGCGCTAATCGAACTCAATACAGCTTCAGTAGCCGAGTTGGCTTCACTGCCAGATATTGGCCCTGTTTTAGCGCAAAGGATCATGCAGCAGCGACCATTTGCATCGGTTGGGGATTTGAAACAGGTGCATGGCATTGGTCCAAGGTTGATGGAAAAGCTAACGCCTCGAGTGAGAGTTCAACGGCTAATCCGCCAATAATGCTACTGGACACTATCTTTGGCATGTCGATTTCTTCGTGATCGACAGCGTTGCTAGTCGATGCTTCGATAGGTTCATATGCGTTTCATATCTCTGGTTATCTTTTTTCATCTTACTAGCTCAGTCTTCTTGGCAGCTCAGACGGGTTCTACGAGCAAGATCAAGATTGGGGTTAGAAGTCCGATTGCCTTTAAAGAGGATACTCCTATGGCTGGCGCTGCTCAGTTGAAGATACGTTTGCGGTCTATGGAGACTCCTTCGGCACTGAATGTGGCGCAGGAGGAGTTTGAG
>JAPLUM010000870.1 GCA_026397605.1 Verrucomicrobiota bacterium
GGGGTTGCCTTCGGCTGTCTTCACTAAGTTGCGGCTGTCGGCAGCATGCAGTGAGGCAAGCGGAGCGAGCAGTAGAGCGGTGACCAGTGCGAGTGTGTGTTTCATAATGGGTTTACTTTCCTGTCGTTGCCGCCGCTGCGAAGACCTTCACATCATCCACCCACGCTTGGCGCGGCACGGAGAGGCGGATCATACGTTTGGTCGGATGCGCGACACCTTCGGAGGTGATGGATGCCACAAGCTTACCGTCGATGGACACGCTGACGGTGTCGCCGACGATCTTAATAAGCATGTCATGCCATTTGCCCGCTTCCAGCGTGTTGGGGAACGTCTTCTTCTGCGCTGCAATGAACGCCAACTGCTCCGGTGTCAGTCTCTTTGCTTTCCGCGCCTCATAGAACTTCATGTTCATCTGGCCGGACTTCTTGTCGTCCACCACCACTTGCTTGGTGCCGACATCAATCTTGAACAGGTGGCCTGAGTGAACTTCTTTGCACTGCGGGTCCGCGATATCCACGCCGAGGACATCCTGCGCATCCTCCAGCATGAATCGCATCTCGACCGTGCCATCGCGGAACTCGGCATCGTGTCCAACGCCCACCGCATGATCCGCGTCGGCATGCATCATGATGTGCATGGCCCCATCCTTCAGACTCGTGTTGGTTTGGTAAAGGATCATCAAGGCAATGGCTGCGGTTCGATCAACGACACCTGCACGTCATCCAGATAGTTCGCCGACTTCGGCAAGGTCTTGTCCGGCGTGCGTGCACCCAAGAAGAGCACGAGGCTGCGGGCAGCGCGTGGCACTTGGATCTTCAAGCTCATGGTCTGCCAGCCTTTGCTTCCTTGCATGACGTCCAGACCTCTCGCGGCCGAAGCGATGGCTTCGTCCCGGTGATCAAACCACGCTGCATCCAGTTGTTCACGCGCTTCTGAAACCGCAAAGACACGCAGCATGTAGCGCACCGACGCATCAGCATCCACCGCAGCGAACGAGGCCGAGATTTCAATCTCTCGCAGCTCGCCTTCAGCACTCGACGGCACCGAGGTCAGATCGAGCACTTGATAGACAGCGCGAGGTGAGCCTTTCGGCGAAGCTTCCAGCCGGAGCATGAACTTGCCTTCCTTGGCTTGGATTCCATTCTCCGCCATCACCACGTGCGCCTCATCACCACCCCAATGGGCTGAAGCATCTGGAAATCCCTTCGCCAAAGGCATTTGAGCATCTTCAAAGCTCGGCTGAAACACAGCCAGCGGCGTCTTCTTCTCAAAGCCGCGTTGCACCACATAGCCAAACACCACCGACGTGCAAAACATGCCAAACACGACCCCCGCTGCCGCAGCAGTAAGCGGACGCCATGTGAGCCAGCGGACAGGTCGCGGAGCAGACACGCGAGTCGGCATCGGTTGTCCTGCGGCTTCTTGTCGGAGTGCTGCATCGACGTTGCAGCGCTGCCGATAGTCCTCACGCGCTTCACGGCTCGCTTTCAATACGGCCTCTAGGTCGATGGCATCTTCTTGGGAAATCGTGCCCAGTAAATGCAGGTCGATCAGCTCGCACCAGCGGGCGCGATTGGGTTTGTTGGAGGATGGTTCACTCATGACAGGGTGGGGTTAGCGACTTTGCTTTGCACGCACTGCGACAGCTTTTCGCGCAGGCGTCCAAGGAGCTTATAGAGACTGTTGATGGTGCGCCCGGTTCCCTCAGCGAGCCGCGTCACACGTCCCTCGCCCGCATACGGAGCCAAAACCAATTCGCGATGATGCACCGCCATCTGCGCCAAGCATCCGCGCAAAGCTTCACGCTCCTGCTCCCAGACGTCCTCATCCACCTCGGCCGCTTCATTGGCCAGCAACTCGATCACCGCATCACCAAACACATGCCGATCTCTCGCATGATCCCGCAGCTGTCGAATTGCCTCAAAACGCACGATCATCTTGGCCCAAGGTAAAAAATGATCCGCTGCATCGAGCTGAGAAAGCTTCTTCCACATCACCACACTGGATTCCTGCATCACCTCATCCACGGATTCCCAAGTCGGCAGCATGACCCGCGCAAACGCCCGCAGCGCCTGCTCATGCTTCACAAAGAGCCGCAAGAAGTCGCTTTCAGGGATGGATGATGTTTCAGGCATGACGTGTTCCACACCTTAACTCCCGGCGCAGCCGAACCCTGCCGAAAAAAGCCAAAAAAGGTAAATTGCCCGTGAGTGCTGGGTGCACAGACTGAGCTAGCAATGGAAGACCAGTCTGGGGTGAGACGACAGTCATGATTGGCAACAGAATGAAGACAACAGAATGGCTTCAAAGGTCCAGGTTTAAATTCTCTTGTCTCCATTCTTCTGTCTAGATCCTTCACCGTTGCCGCGTCTTGAGTTTACTCTCACTTGTTCTTCCTCTTCTTCTTTTCACTGGGCAGCGTCGGCGGAGTCAGGTCGGCGGGCCGGGCGTCTTTGAATTGGTCCAGGGCTGATTGGAGTTTGCGAGCGGCTGTGGCGGCTTCTCCCTGCAAGTCGGCGACTTGTTGTGGCGAGTTCTCCTCTACGTCGCGGTCGAGGTCAAAAAACTTCCCGGTGCTGTAGAGCTTGAAGTGCTGCTCAAACGCCTGTTCCACCGCACCACGACTGCCGACATTCCCAGTTTGGCTTGCGCGCAGCGGCACCCAGTAGCTGTAGATCCAATCGCGCGGCTGGCCCTTCTCGCCGCGCATTTGCGGGAGAAAGCTGCGACCGTCGATGGGCAGGGACTTCGGCACGTCCACGCCTGCCGCATCGCAGATCGTGGGTAGAAAATCAGTCATGTCCACGAGGTCGGGGCAGACGGTGCCGGGCTTCATTTGGCCGGGCCAGCTCGCGATGAGCGGCACATGCATGCCGCCGCGAGTAGTGCTGCCTTTTTCGCCGTCCTGCTCGCTGCCGTCCTCCAGCGTCGAGGTCGCGCCGCGGCCGGTGCCGTTGTCGCCGGTGAAAAGGAGGAGCGTGTTGTCGCGCAGGCCGAGGGTTTCGAGCTCCTGCGTCAAGTCGCCGACTTGCTTGTCCATGTAAGCCACCATGTCGGCAAAGTGTTGCTGCTCGCCAGCCTTCGACTTTGAGGTTGGTTGACGGTAGTCCTTGCTGTCCGGTGTCGCCTCGTAGTGACCGTGCGTGAGGATCATCGGGTAATACACAAGGAACGGCTTGCTGCGATTCCGGCGGATGAAATCGAGGACGAACTCTTGGCACACATCCGGCCCGTATTTTCCGGCGAAGGTTTTGAACTCGCCATTCACCGAGAGGCTGGGATCGGCATAGCGCTCGCCGCGTCCGAGCATCGACCACAGGCAATGCTCATCGAAGCCGAAGTGCCTGGGAAGCGAAGCGTCTTTGGTACCGAGCTGCCACTTGCCAGCGATGCAGGTGGCGTAACCGGCATCGCGGAACAAATGGCCGAAGGTCGTCTGCGATTTTTCCAGCGAGCCGAAGCTCACATAGTTCCGCACGTTCGACATGCCAGTCATCATCTGCACGCGCGTCGGCGTGCAATTCGGCTGCGCGTAGCAGTGCTCGAAGCGCGCGCCCGTGCGCGCGAGTCCGTCCAGGTGCGGGGTCTGGTAAGACTTGCCGCCATTGGCCCCGAGGCATTCGTAGCCGAGGTCATCGACGAGGATGACGATGACGTTGGGACCTGACGCACCAGACAGTAGTGGCTGGTTCACATCAGCGGCATGAAGCGCAGATAGCGAAGCGAGCAGCAGCAAGGCGATGCCGAATGTGGGGATGGTTTTCATGGCAAAGGATCGTTCAAGTCACTACCGCGGTAGGACGGGTTTCAAGATCGCTTCAAAGAACTTGAGGGCTTCGCTGGCCCACTGCGGGTTGCGAAAAATGTCGTGGCTGGTGTTTGGAAGCACGATGAGGCGTGATGGCTGCGTGGACTGGATGGAAAGAGCCTCATGGAATCGCTGCGCTAGAGCTGCGGGGACCACCTCGTCTTGTTCTCCGTGCAGGATGAGGAAAGGTGGCGATTCGCGGGTGATCTGCGTGATCGGGCTCGCGCTGCGGATGAGTGCGGTTTTGTCCTTCAAGGGCGTCCCAAAGAGGGATTCCATCGCGGTTCGGCGTTTGGGGTCGATTGCGGCTTCGACCATTGCCTGCATGTCACACGGCCCTGAAAGCACGCACACAGCCTGCACCGCTTGACCCCCCATGGATGAGACGCCGAGCAGGGCGCTCAGATGACCGCCTGCCGAGTGACCTATGATGCCGATGCGAGTGCTATCGTAGCCATACTCTATGGCATGGGCTCGCAACCACTTCAGGGCGGCTCGCACATCATCGATCTGAGCTGGAAACACGGCCTCTCCGGTGAGTCGGTAGTTGATGCTCGCGATGGCGAATCCATGCTCCGCAAAGGCACGCATTGGATGCCCTCGCTTGTCGCCCTCGCGCCAACCACCTCCGTGTATCCAGACAAGCAGAGGCGCGGGCTTTGAAAGTGCGGCGGGAATAAACAGGTCAAGACGCTGAGAAGCTTTTCCTCCATAGACATAGGGCAGATTCAGCAAAGCCGACCGAGCCTGAGCGTTCGGCTTGGTCGGCGAGTCAGCACTATGCAACACGGCCAGTGGGATGAGCAGCAGGGTAAGGATGAGTGATTTCATAGGTGTATTGATTTACCTGACCTCCGCTTGTCTATCGTGTGTCACTCATCCGCAGCCTTGCCGCGGCGGGGCTTCCTTGTGACGGGTTTCATGCCTTGGTTCCATTTGTCCCAGAGGTCCTGCAGTTCCTTGACGGTGTCGGCGTGCTCGGTGGCGAGGTTCTTTGTCTCGCCCAAATCCTTGCTGAGATTATACAGTTCGGGGGCTTTATTGAAGGCGGTTCGGACCAATTTCCATGGGCCTTTGCGAATGGCCATCTGATCGCTATCGACTCGCCAATAAAGTTCATGACGCTCTAAAGTCTGGGTCTTGCCAGTGACGAGCGGCAGGAGATCGACTCCATCAAGCCCCCACTCAGACTGGAGCTGAACGCCAGCTTGTTTCAATACCGTGGGCGCGATGTCGAGCTGGATCACGGGGATGGTGATGACTTGGTTTGCAGGGATGTGTCCCTTCCACTGCATGAGCCATGGCACGCGGATACCGGCCTCGTAGAGTTGCCATTTACCGCCTCGCATGCCGAGTGATCCATCGCCGCCATCGGGCCCGCCGGAGGCGTCGGCGCGGCCATTGTCGGCGATGCAAAAGATGAGCGTCTTGTCCTCAATTTGCAGTGCGCGCAGCTTGGCGAGGACGGTGCCGATGGCCTCGTCCATCTCGCCCATCTGCGCAGCTTTATGCAGCAATTCCTTTGGGACTCCGAGGGCGGTCATTTTGTCCTTCCAGTGATCGGATGACACCGCCGGAGCATGGGCTGCATTGAATGGCAGGTAGAGGAAGAAAGGCTTGCTGTGATGTTGGTCGATGAACTCACAGGCCTTTTTCGCATACAGCGGCGAGCTGATCAGATACTCGTCGGACTGCAGGCCGGGAGACGTGATGATTTGATCCGCCTCATAGTAGTCCGACATGGATTTCTTGGTCTTCTTATCCTGCTCAAGATTGGCGACGGAGCCAAAGCTGTGATCAAAGCCACGCGACACGGGCAGGTATTCTTTGCCCTCACCAAGATGCCATTTGCCGATGATCGCTGTCGTGTAGCCCGCTTGTTTCAGGCGCTGCGGCAGCAGTGTGGTCTTCAAGTCCATGCCTGGAGTCGCATCCTTGTTCGAGTCATGCCCGAAGCGCGATTGGTACTTGCCGCTCATCAATCCGGCGCGACTCGGGCTGCATGAGCAGGCCGTGACGTAGCCATCGGTGAAGCGCACACCGTTCTTCGCAATCGAGTCGATGTTCGGCGTCGGAGCCGGTCCACCGCCGTAGCAGCCGATGAGCCCTGCTGAGAGATCATCCATGTAAAAGAGGACGATGTTCGGTTTCCCCTCATCTTCGCCACGCAGTGACGTCAGAAGCAGGCAAAGTGTGGCGAAGAGGAGAAAGGATTTCATTAGCTAGATTGAAAGTGTGAACGTGGAAACTGGCTAACGAAGACAACACATGCTTCACACACCCAATACCGTTGAGTCAAAGATGTGGCTTTTCATGGTATGATTATTTGGGACCATTGGGAATCCTGCGGCTGGCTTGTTGTGCCTTGTAGAGCTCGTCGCTTAATGCTTTCCGCGCATCAATGTCCACGTTGGGACGCTCCTGTGCGAAGGTGGCGACAGTCGTTCGGTCGGACAAATAACGCCGGATAAAGTTGCGGGCCGCGGTGGTGCCGCTGCCGCCTCCGCCGTGGTCCACCGACTCCAACCGGCCGTCCACCAAGTTCAGATTCCATCCGAAGCCGTATGCCACCGGCGTGCCGTCATCGAACCTTCCGGGCGTGAAGAGCATCCGCCAACCTGTGGGCGATAGAAGCCGTTTATCTTCCTCCCACAGCGCACGGTCCCATTTCGCATAATCGTTCAGCGTGGTCGCCATGTTGCCGGAGCCGTTGAATCGCTCGCTATCGGTGGTGTCTGCCAATCCCAGGACGTCAAAGATGCGGCGCTTTTGAAACTGATGAAACGGCTCGCCTGCGAGCACCTCGATCAGGCGGGCTAGAAGCACGTAGCCTGAGTTGGTGTATTCCCAGAGTTTCCCCGGCTCGCGCAACGGGCTCATCGTCGCCAGCCACTCGGCATGAGTCTGGTTGTTGAGTAATTCCAGTCCGCGCTGCTTGCGAAATTCGGCTATAGACTCCTTCTCCTTCTTGTTCATGAAGTTCGGCAATCCACTGATGTGCCACAACAAATCCTGCACGAGTAGCTCACGCCCTTTCACCGGCAGCTTCAGGTCGGGCAGGTAGTGTGAAACCTTCGTTTGCGGGTCGAGCTTGCCTTCTTCGATGAGCATCGCGGCGCACATGGCGGCGAACTGCTTCGAGATGGAGGCCAGTCTCAGCGATGACTGCGGCGTCAGGGGCTGGCCCTTCACCGTGCCGTAGCCTTGGCGGTGAATCACCTCACCGTTCCGCGTGATGAGGACACCGATTCCGCCGGGCGTCTCCTGCGGAAAATGTCGGCTGATGACTCGGCTGACTTCGGGGATCTCAATCGCGTGATCGTCAGCGATGGGTGCCGCCGCTGACTGTGCGTGATGGGCCGCGCCAGAAGCTAGCGCGAGAAGAATCGTGATGAGAGTCGAGGTCTTCATGGCTGTGGAGCTGGTGGATTAGCCGGGGGACTAGCTTTGGGCCTACGCTTCTTCTTTCGCGGCTTTTCCGTCTTTGGAGCCTCTTCGGGCGCTTTGACTTCGGGCGCGGAAACTTGTTTCCCGTCGAGGTAGTGGTCAAAATATCGGTCGGTGCCCTCTTTCAGATTCTTTTTGTCTATGCCTGCGGGAATCAATGCCTGGGCCCAGGTTTCCAGGTCTGCCTTCAAGCGTTGGGCAATTTGCGGCTGTGACTGGATGAGGTTTTGTTTCTCCTCCATGTCCTCTTTGATGTTGAAGAGATACTCCCGAGATCCGCCTCTGAGATACTTCCAATCACCGTCCCGGATGGCCGCCTGGGTCGTCCAGCGCCAGTAGAGCTTGCGGGCAGGTGCCTCGGTGATTTTACCGCTCAGGTAAGGGAGGAGATCCATGCCGTCGAGTTCACCCGCAGGCACTTCGATCCCCGCCTGGGCGACGGCGGTCGCTGCGACATCGAGCGAGCTGACTGGATGAGGATAAATCTGACCCGCCGGTATTTTGGCGGGCCACGAAATGAGGAAGGGAATGCGGATGCCGCCCTCGGTGAGCATACCTTTTTCGCCGTTGAGCGGATCGTTCAAACTGCCGTCCCAACCGGAAAGGTCCGGAGTGTCCCGCTTGTGGATCTTCAGAGGTGCGCCGTTGTCGGCAATGAAGAAGATGAGCGTGTTCTCACGCAGGGCGTGCTTTTCGAGGGTGTCCAGCACCATGCCCACGCCGTCATCCACAGCGGACAACATGGCCAGCGCCTGGCGGCGATGCTCGGGCATGGGACCGGGGAAACGATCAAGATACTTCTTCGGCGCATCCAGCGGCACGTGCGGAGCGCGGTAGGCGATGTAGAGGAAGAAAGGCTGGGCCTTGTATCTCTCAATCGTCGCGCAGGCCGCCCGGCTGCAAGCGGTGATGTGATAGTCCTCGTTCGCCAACGCGGACATAGGGCGGTCTTTGCCATGGATGTCGATGTTCGCATCGAAAGGCCGGCTTCCGCTCTGGGCGAACGAATGGGTGAAACCGTGCTGAGGAATCTGAGCTGTCGGACCGAGGTGCCACTTCCCATACATGGCGCTGGCATACCCGACTTTGCCTAGCCTTTCGGGAATCGTGGTCTCGGCGGCGAAGAGGGTGGGTTTCGCGTTGTTGTTGTCCAAGCCGAACTTCGACTGGAACCGGCCCGTCATCAGGCCTCCCCGCGAAGGAACGCACTGCGGAGCTGTGACGTAGCCTTGAAGGGCCCTCACGCCGCTCGCTGCCAGCCTGTCTGCGTTCGGCGTTTTGATGTCTTTCACGATTCCCTGACTGCCCAGGTCGGCATAGCCGTGGTCGTCGGTGAAGAAGACGATGATGTTGGGTCGGCTCTCAGCTGCGAGGGCTGAAGCAGTTGCGAGGATGAGGAAGATGAGTGCGGTGGTGTGTTTCATGGTAAAATTGGTTAGAGGTCTCGGCGGATGTGCGATGCGTGGGCAATTTTCACGCGAGCATGTCCTTCACGATGTGGCCGTGGACGTCGGTGAGCCGGTAGTCGCGGCCTTGAGCGCGGAAGGTGAAGGCTTCGTGATTGATGCCGAGTTGCTGGAGCAGCGTGGCGTTGAGGTCGTGGATGTGGACCGGGTCTTTGACGATGTTGTAGCTGTAGTCGTCCGTCTCGCCAATGATGTGGCCGCGCTTGATGCCCGCACCGGCGACCCAGAGGCTGAAGCAGCGCGGGTGATGGTCGCGGCCATAGTTGCCCTGCGTGAGCACGCCCTGCGAATACACGGTGCGGCCAAACTCCCCGCCCCACACGACGAGCGTGTCCTCGAACAGGCCGCGCTCTTTCAAGTCGGTGAGCAGCGCGGCGGTGGGCTGGTCGGTGTCGTAGCACTGGCTCTTGATGCCCTTCGGCAAAGCCGCGTGCTGGTCCCAGCCGCGATGGTAGAGCTGGATGAAGCGCACGCCGCGCTCGGCGAGCCGACGCGCAAGCAGGCAGTTTGCGGCGTAGGTGCCGGGCTTGCGCGATTCGGGGCCGTAGCGCTCGAAGGTCTGCACGGATTCCTTCGAGAGGTCCGCCAGCTCGGGCACGCTCGCCTGCATGCGGAAGGCCATCTCGAACTGGTCAATGCGGGCCTGGATTTCCGGATCGCCGTAGTCGGCGAGCTTCATGCGGTTCAGCGCGCCGATATCGTCGAGCATCGCACGCCGCCGCTCGGTGTTGATGCCTTCAGGATTGGAAAGGTAGAGCACGGGATCCTTGCCGGAGCCCATGCGCACGCCCTGATACTTCGCCGCGAGGAAGCCGCTGCCCCACATGCGC
>JAPLUM010000065.1 GCA_026397605.1 Verrucomicrobiota bacterium
TGATTCATCCTCAAAGGTAAAGGTCTCAGCGACAGGCATCGGCTCGGAGACGCCTGTGGACTCGATCACCAGAGCATCGAAGCGACCTTCTTTCGCGAGCTTAGCCACTTCCAGCATCAAGTCCTCGCGCAGCGTGCAGCAAATGCAGCCATTGCTCATTTCCACCATCTTTTCTTCCGTGCGGGAAAGCTTGGCATCGCCAGCTTTGACCAGCTGCGCATCGACATTCACCTCACTCATGTCATTGACGATAACCGCGACTTTACGACCCTCGCGATTACGCAGGATATGATTGAGAAGAGTGGTCTTCCCCGCGCCAAGAAAGCCTGACAAAACAGTGACGGGAAGTTTGGGTAAAGTTTTAGAGGTCTTCATACTGCAATAATATTGCATTTAACAGCAAGTTACATAAACGCAAGTTATTAGCTTTTATTGAGTAGCCGACGTTCGTTCTTTGTTTGACGCTGAGCATTGACCCGCTGCTGTGACATGATAGCCATGAGTCATGCGTCTCATCTCAGGTAGCGCGGGTGGCATCCCGCTGGAAGTTCCGAAATCTGTTACCCGTCCCACTCAGGATCGGGTGAGGCAGGCTGTGTTTAACATGCTGGGAGAACTCATCGAAGGAGCCCATGTGCTGGATGTGTTTGCTGGTTCTGGGGCACTTGGGTTGGAATGCCTGAGTCGTGGTGCAGCCAGCGCTTTGCTCGTCGATCAGGATCGTGGGGCCTGTGAAGTGATGAAAAAAAACATCGCTAAAACACGGCTGGCAGGCGCGACGGTCCGGCAGGCCGATGTGTTTAAAGTGTTGGCTCAGCTCGTGACGGCAGGTCAGTTGTTCGATCTCGTTTTTGCTGATCCTCCTTATGCGCACAAGGTGACGGATGTGAATCTCAGTGCCAAGTTGGCGGCTGACCCTGATTTCTTCAAACTGGTAACTCCCGGTGGTAGCGTGGTGGTGGAATGCATGGTGACAAAAGGTGGCAGCGCTTCATGGTCGCCCTGGGAGGTCGTGCGGGATCGTGAGTATGGTTCCACACGCATCCTGTGGCTGCGGAAGCCGCTGTAGCGCCTCATCAACGATGTCGAAATCTTTAAGTCTCCTCCTATACAATCTGCTACTCCCCGTGGGGTTGGCCGTGATGCTGCCTGGGGCACTGCGAAAAATGCGTGCGCGCGGTGGGCACTGGTCGGATCTGGCTCAGCGCTTTGGGTTTCTGCCAAAATCAAAACACCAAGAGTTAGCCCGATTGCCAGTCGGAAGAGATCGCCTATGGCTGCACGCAGTGAGCGTCGGTGAGGTCGGTATCGCCACGAAACTCATGGCGCGGATGCTAACGGATCTGCCACAATTAGGCTTTGTCGTGACCACAAGCACGCCCACGGGTTATGCCATGGCCGAGGAGTTTGCGGTGAAACAATCAGGTCGAGTGGTCGTGCTCTATTCACCCGTGGATCTACCCTGGGTCGGTGCGCGCTTTTTAGCCCAGCTTCAGCCTGCTCAGATCGTGCTCATTGAGGCGGAACTCTGGCCAAATTTAGTTGCTGCTGCGAAGCGTGATGGGATCTCTGTTTCCATGGTCAATGCCCGCCTTTCAGGCAGATCAGAGCGGCGATTTCGGAAGTTCGGTTTTTTCATCCGACCGGTCTTTGCCATGCTGGATCAGGTGCTGGTGCAGGAGCCGGGAGACACGTCACGTTTTGCCGGACTAGGCGTCGAGCCGCCGCGTATTCATCACACCGGCAGCATCAAATTTGACCCCCAAGGTGCCGCTGTCGATGACGCACAGCTCGTGCAACTTCGTCAGGTTTTGCGGCAGGCCGGCATCACAGAAAAGCAGCCCATTTTGCTGCTAGCTAGCACACACCCAGGTGAAGAGGTCCTGCTGGCACGCGTGGCCCTTAGCCTGAGGGCGACTTATCCAGATCTGGTACTGCTGATCGTCCCTCGTCATGTCGAGCGCACTCCAGCTATCATTGAGGAACTGCAACCGCTGGGTATCCAGCCGCAGCGCCGATCTCAGCTCACGCCTGCTGGGGACTCCGCCCTTCACACATTGATCATCGACACCACCGGAGAGCTGCGAGCCTGGCAATGCCTGGCCACGCTCGTCGTCGTCGGCAAAAGCTTCCTGGCCGATGGTGGACAAAATCCTGCTGAGGCGGTCATGGCCCAAAAGCCTGTGTTGTTTGGTCCGCACATGGAAAACTTTGAAGCGCTCGTGGAGTTGTTGCTCAAAGAACAAGGCGCCATTCAGGTGGCCGATGTGCAATCGCTCGAGATCGAGTTATCCCGCCTGCTCGCAGATCCAGCCCTGCGCGATCAGCTGGGCAGATCGGGTCAGGTCGTCCTATCCACGCATGAAGGGGCCACCGTGAAGACGATCTGCCGACTTTTTCCAAAGAAGGAGCAATAAATTCATCTTTCTCCTTGCAGAAAATCTGTCCTGTGTCAGACTCTCGCCCCGTTCAAAACGAGACCCCTTCGTCTAGCGGCTAGGACACGTCCCTTTCACGGATGCGACAGGAGTTCGATTCTCCTAGGGGTCGCCAATTTCAAGGCAGCTAAAAGCTGCTAGGTTCACTTTAGTGTGATTGAAACCTTTGGTTTTAGCGGCTTTCCATCCAAGGAGTCTGCGGTTCACCGCGCAGTTCTTTGTAGTTGTTCCAAGCGAACATGCCAAAAAACAGGATCGAGATAATGCCGAAATGATTCAGTGCGTAGAGCGCCATGCCTGCTGAGCAAATCATGCTAAGAATGAGTGCTGGCCGCAGCCGATCTCGACCAAAAAGGCCACGGGAGATGTGGCCGCCATCGAGAGGGATAATGGGCAGCAGATTCAACAGCGCCCAAAAGATGCTGATTTTCTTAAAGGCGATCAGCGCACCCCAGAGCATGCCGCGCTCAAAGCTCCACGCGTCCAGCACCCACCAAACGACAACAGCCGCAGCTAACTGGGCAAAGGGGCCAGCAGCGCTGACGTAGATGTCCTCCCAGCGTGAACGCCAGCGACTGCCACGCGCATAACCTCCGAACCCGTGCAGAACGATTTCTACTTCTCTGTCACCATAATGACGCATGGTCAGAGCGTGACCAAGCTCATGAATCAAAACCGAAACCGCAGCGACGACTACGAAAGCAACCAGACTCCGAATCGCCTCAGGACTGCTGGCTCCATTGGCCCCACCTAAAAGCGCTGTCGTCAGCCAAAACATCCAGTGGATAACGATGGGGAAGCCGAGGAATTGGAAACGAATCATAAAGGTAGGTCATAGTGCTGAGTCAGCCTCAGCTCACAAGCATCATTTCAACGTCTGAGAATCATTAACGTAGCGACAGCGCCGAGCATGGCCGTGACCACCCAGACGACGTCAGGGCTCCAACCATAAAGATGCATGGCTCCTAGCGAGCTAAAGATACCGCCGACGCTCCAGCATAAACTCAGAAAGCCGGAGTAACGCCCCCGCATGTCGTCTGGTGATAAGCTGGCCGCATAGGCCTGCTGACGTGAGAAGGCAAACATTTCCCCAAGAGTGAAAACGATCATCATGGCAAAGAATGCCGTCAAGGTGGTCTGTCCCATGAGTAACAAGTAGTCAGGGCTTACGCATGGGCGTTATGGAAAATAGAAGCAATGATCTTGCTCCTAAAGTTGGGCGAAAAGGCGGCTTCTTTGCGCTTCGATCTAATTGAGCCTTTCGATTCATGGTCCTTTAAGAGCTTGGCCGATATTTCTCG
>JAPLUM010000379.1 GCA_026397605.1 Verrucomicrobiota bacterium
CCGTGGCACCGCGACTGATCCGTAGCGGCCTACTGCCGCGTCACTCACCCGTTTCATCCTTGGTCGAGGCTGGGCGCTGGGAGGACATCATGCTGCTGGGTAGCAGCATGGTAGCCTTCCAGCAGCCTCTCCAGATTGATCTTGGCGGCATCGCCAAAGGTTTCGCCGTGGACAAAGCTGTGGACTATCTCAGCACGCTAGGACTCACAGGAGCCATCGTAAATGCAGGCGGTGACATGCGTGTGCTAGGCAGCATGGACAGCCGAGTCGCCATCCGTGATCCGCGTGATCCGCACCGCGCAGGCGTGCCCGCACTGATGCTGCGGCCAGCACTCGCCACGAGCGCCGCTTATTTTGTGAAGCAACGCAGTGGTCTCTCCAAAGCCACCGCCATCATCCATCCGCGCACTGGTAAGCCGATGAAAAGTAACGTAAGCGTCAGCGTCTTTTCCAGAACTTGCATCGAAGCAGATGCACTGACCAAAGCTGTGCTTTTAGCTCCGCAGAAACTCTGGAATGAAGTTCTCGCAGCCCGTGACAGCGTGGCTCTCATTCTAAACAGCAAGGGTGAGCAAATCCTCTTCCCCGCATGAGCCGAACAGCCCTACACTTTAGCCGCGCAGCAAAGCTTATTCTGTACGGCAGTGTGCTTACCAGCTTCCTTTCTGGCAGCGTCTGGTTTGGACTACATCATTGGTTCATCACCGAGGGCGACTTCGGCCCGCAGCACAGTCCCGCAGAGCCCGTGCTTATCCGCATCCATGGCGCCTCAGCCTTCATCGTAATGATTGTCTTTGGCTGGGTGTTAGGGCGGCATGTGCCCGTCGGTTGGCGCAGCCATAGGAGTCGGAAAACTGGCGTCTCCGTCATAGTAGCCACAGCTGCTTTGGTGATCACTGGCTACTCACTTTATTATCTCGTAGGCGAGGATAGCCATGACAAAATTGCTCTGCTTCACGTCTGCCTGGGTTTCAGCCTGATTCTGACCCTTTGCATCCACATCTGGAAAGCAGTGAAGAAGCGGCATCAGTCCACAGTCTTACCCATTTAAAGAAGGATGTATCCTGAAGGTTTTTCCAGCCGCTGGCTCGGCACAAATGGGGATTCCGAACATGAATCACGCTGTGTTTCTGTCCTGATACTGATGGAAGGTCATGCACGGGTAGTGTGGTCAACTGGCCGCCACTGCGACATTACACCCAATCAGCTCATCTGGCTCAACACAGACATCGCGCCCTCACGTTGGCAGATCTTACCCAGCGCGCTGCCTCAGGCTCTAGCTCTGCGTTTTCCTATCGACTGGGTGCACGCCAGTCTGGGTTCACTACGGCAGGAACTATCGGCGGACTTTCAGGCACTGCTACTCGGCCCATATCCGCCGACACCCATCATCACACGCACGCTGGAAGCCGAAGATCGCGTCTGGGCACGAACGCTCATGGCACCCACACTTTGTTCAGGCGCACGGCTGCTCATGGAAGGCAGCCGAATGAGCGAGTTCTTTTTTCGCAAAGTCCTCACCGAATCACGCGGTGAAGAATTATTATGCACACGCACCCGCCGACAGTCACTCGAGCGCGTGACAATAGTTCGCGCAGCACTTTTAAGCGACCTTGAAAACCCACCACCACTAGATGATCTTGCCGAGCTCTGCGGCTGTCACCCGCAGTATCTCTCACGCACTTTCTCTGATACCGCAGGGACAACGATCAGTCTGTACCTCCGTCGTCTGCGAATCGAGCGTGCGGCAGACCTGATTTCTACTGGCCGCATGAACGCTAGTGAAGCCGCGCTGGAAGTCGGCTACCGGAGCTTAAGCCACTTCAGCCAAGCCTTCCGAGCGGAGAAAGGCAAGTCACCAAGTGTATGGATGAAAGCAAATCGATAAAACTATACCGCGGCTACCGCAGTACGAAGCCACCTATAGGTTAACTTGATTGATGGCTTCCGAGACATTGTCCACGCTAAGCAACTCGGGTAGTACGATGGGCTCAGGCTTACTTGGAAGGTAGAGGACATTCACAGGCACGGCAGCTTTACCGAGATCTGACAAGGCTTTGGTGATGCGCGAGTCTTCGTTGGTCCAGTCGGCTTTGAGGAGAACAACCTTTTTATCGGCGATGAGTTTCTGCAAGGCAAGGTCTTTATAGACACGCTTGTTCACTTGGCAGGTGAAGCACCATTTGGCGGTGTAGTCGATATAGACGGCCTTGCCTTCAGCTCGCAGTTGCTCGGCTTTCTCTGGAGACCAGGCTTCCCAGGTGAGTCCGCCTTCGATGTGACTTCCTTCATTCACCTCACCTTTCTCCACCTTTGGCCAACCAAATGTCATACCGCCAACGAGACAGCCGAGTGTCAATAGAACAGCCATCAAGCGAGTACGCGATGGTTTATGCGGCAAGGACCAGCGACCATAGATCCAGCAGCCGAGCGCAATGATGACGAGACTGAAAAGCAGAAAGAGTAAGGGCTGACCTTCGATCATTCCAGTAAGCACCCAAGCAAGAAAGGCAACAGTGCCAAAGAGCAAAAAGGACATGGCCTGTTTGAAGCTTTCCATCCATGCGCCTGGACGTGGCAGAGCCGAGACGAGGTTTGGCAGCAAAGATAGAACCAGGAACGGACTGGCAAGCCCGACGCCAATCATGGTGAACATGAGCATGGCCTGCGGTGCGGGAAGTGTGACGGTGTAACCAAGGGCTGACCCCAGAAAGGGAGCGGAACAAGGCGTGGCAACAACTGTAGCAAGAAGACCTGAGAAGAATGAGCCACTAAGCCCGTGCTTTGCTTGCAATTCAGCTCCAACACCGACGGCTGAAGCGCCGATCTCAAACAAGCCGGCCATGTTTAAACCGAAGATCAGAAAGAAAACGCAGAGTCCATAAACGAAGCCGGGGGACTGAAGTTGGAAGCCCCAGGTTTTCCCAAGAGCGATGACCAATCCGCCCAAGGCCCAGAAGCAAAGCAAGATGCCGAGCGTGTAGGCGAGTCCGTGCAGGAGAACTTGTTTCTTATCTTCGCCAGCCTGCTGAACGACACTCATGATCTTGATGCCCAGCACAGGAAACACACAGGGCATGATGTTCAGAATCAATCCGCCGAGGAAGGCAAAGATGAGATAACCAAAAAATGAGCGCTCAGCCGTCTTGGCTGCTGCGGCAGCTGGTGGAGCTACTGCGACGATTGGCGCTGCAACAGCAGCGACTGTGGCAGTTCCAAAGACTGCGGCACTTGAGGGGTCAATCTCGACCTTATCCGCAAGCATCAATGAGAGTGTGGCCTCAGGCTTCACGGGCATGCAGTTTTGTGGATTGCAGGCTAATGCATCGACCTTCACTGAAATTTGGCTAGCATCACCAGCCTTACCCGTAGCGGTTATCTTGACGGGCAGATAGACGGTGCCTTCATAACCCTGGGATTTTTTGCCGTCGGTGGAATCAACTTCTTTTGTGGCAGGCCATGGCAGTTCTTCGACGGTCCAGCCTTCGGGCAAGGTCCACTTCAGTTTCGTCGGTTTACCAATGACTTCCGGTGGCAGCTCTTTGCCATAGGTGTGCCAGTGCTCTTCGTGCACCAGCTTGACGGCAACGCGGAAAGACTGGCCTGGCACGGCAGCTTTCACCTCAGAGACGATGGAGGCTTTCACTTTGGCTGTGTCTGCGGCACCAGTCAGATCAAACTGACCACTCGCTGAACTGAGCAGACCAAGCGAAAGCGCAAGAAAACGGATAATAGGATGATTCATGATATAGAGTTAATACGAGACATGAGTGATAACTTTATTCCTTTAATGATGTCACTAAACAATACAGGGCAGCCATGTGGCTGCCCTGTTTGATGATTTGGCGTTTACGCCTCAGACGCGGAGTCGTCGGCGGGAGTATCCGTCACTTCAGTCGATTCATCTGTGGAGACTTCAGCTACCGTTGTCTCATCACTGGAGACTTCAGCAGAAACTTCATCTTCTTCATCAGCGATGACGGTGGCCACGTCCTGAATGGTCTCGTCTTTCTTGAGGTCCATGAGCTTCACGCCCTGTGCATTGCGCCCAGTTTCGCGGATACCTTTTTCACCACCAACACGGATGCGGACGTTTTGACCCTTGCTGGTGATGAGCATGAGTTCATCATCGTCATGCACGGCCATGGCGGCTGCGACTTTACCGGTTTTTTCGGTGACGTTCAGAGTCGTGACGCCTTTACCACCACGATTGATGAGGCGGTATTCTTCAAAGGGTGTGCGTTTGCCCAAGCCCTTCTCAGACACGACGAGCAGCTGCTTGTTAGGCTCCACCATGGTGAGGGAGACGAGGTAGTCCCCTTCTTCCAAGCGAATACCACGGACACCGATGGAGTTACGACCCACGGGGCGGATGTCTGTCTCTTCGCATTGCAGGCACATGCCTTCATGGGTGACAAAGCAGACGTTGCTCTTGCCATCGGTGAGCACCACATCGACGAGGTCATTTCCCTCTTCGATGTTGATGGCGATCATGCCGGCTTTGCGATAATTCTTGAAGGCATCCAGCGATGTCTTTTTGACAGTGCCATCCCGAGTCGCAAAGAGAACAAACTTTTCTGGGCTCCACATGGCTTCATCTTCCACGCCTTGAGCTTCGAGGCGCAGGACGCTGTTGATCTTCTCTTCAGGTCCGAGGTTGAGCACATTTTTAATACTGCGTCCCTTGCCTGTGCGGGGGGCCTCTGGGAGCTGATAAACGCGCTCGACATAAACACGCCCTGTGTTGGTGAAGAAGAGCAGGAAGTCATGCATGTTGGCGCTGAAGAGCGTCTCCACGAAGTCATTCTTATCTTCTTTAGATTGGGCCTCACGGGCTTCCATGCCTTT
>JAPLUM010000857.1 GCA_026397605.1 Verrucomicrobiota bacterium
TCTGCGGCCGCGACGGCTTCCCGGAGCGTCTTGGCGACTTCACGCTGCAATTGCTCGATGGTAGCCGCAAAGTGGTGTTTGAGGTCAAGAATGTCGAAGCGGGTGAGTTGATAACGATTGATGTCAAAGGCGGTGGCAAGGTGGCCTACCTAACGTCTGCTGGTAAGCCGGGCGCTCCAGCATCAAGGACCAAGAAAGAGAAGAAGCGTAGTGGCGGACCGGAGGCAACGGCTCCGACGCTCGTCGAAGTGCCTGCGGACTACAAAGACGCGCTGCCGTTTGCCTTCAACAAAGGCGACACCGTGGCGATCCTCGGAAATGGCCTGCCTGACCGCATGCAGCATGATGGCTGGATGGAGACGCTGCTGCAAAGTGCGCTGCCGGAACTGAGCGTGAGCTTCCGCAACATGAGCGCCAGCGGCGACCGCCCAAACTCCTTTCCGCGCAGCGGCGGACACATGCACATGACGGATTACCTGCGCCATGTGAAGCCGGATGTCGTTTTCGCATTCTTCGGCTATAACGAATCCTTCGACAACAAACCAGAGGACTTCCAAAAGCAGCTCGTCGATTTCGTGAAGTATGTGCGCGGCACGAAGCCGAATGAGAAGCCCTTCCCGCGCATCGTGCTCTTCAGCCCCATCGCTCATGAGGACACAAAGAACCCGAACGTGCCGAATGGTGCAGAGCACAACCCGCAGCTCGAAGCCTACACGAAGGCCACCGAAGCAGCCGCGAAGGAGGTGGGTGTGGGCTTTGTTGATCTCTTCCATCCCTCGCTCGATCTTTTCAAAGCCGCGAAGGAGCCGCTGACGATCAATGGCGTGCATCTCAGCGCCGAGGGTAATCGCCAGCTCGCGGAAGTGATCGCAAAGGCCTTACTCGGCAAGGAAGTCACCGCCTCCGCCTCGCTCGAAGAACTGCGTGAGGCCGTGATGGACAAAGACATGCATTGGAACGCCCGCTACCGTGCCCGCGATGGCAATGACGTCTGGGGTGGCCGTTCGACGCTGGCTTTCACCGATGGGCAAACCAACGCTGTGGTGCTCCAGCACGAACTGACCATGCTCGATGTCATGACCGGCAATCGCGACCCGAAAGTCTGGGCGCGTGCCAAAGGCAGCGATCACAAAGTCGATGACAGCAACGTGCCTGCACCTGTGCCGGTTATCTCGAATGTCGGTGGCAAATCGAAGTCCTCCAGCGCCGAAAAAGAAGGCCGTGTTGACTACATCAGTGGTCAGGACGCGATCCAGCACATGGCCTTTGATCCGCGCTTTGAAATGAATCTGTTTGCCGATGAAGCGCAGTTCCCGCAACTCATCAATCCTGTGCAGATGCAGGTCGATACCAAGGGCCGTCTCTGGGCTGCCGTGTGGCCGACCTACCCGATGTGGGAGCCTTTGAAGAAGATGGATGACGCGCTCGTCATCTGTCACGACGACAACAAAGATGGCAAATGCGACCGCATCACCGAGTTCGCTAAGGTGCAAAACCCGCTCGGTTTTGAGTTCTGGAATGGCGGCGTCATCGTCACCTGCAATCCTGAGATCATCTTCCTGAAGGACACCGATGGTGATGACGTGGCTGATTTGCGCGTCATCATGCTCCAAGGCACCGACAGCGCTGATACGCATCACGGCGCAAACAATCTCATCATGGGCCCCGATGGCGGCATCTACTGGCAGAGCGGTGTCTTCATGGTGCACAATCACGAGCATCCTTGGGGTCCGTCGTTGCAAACAGGTGCTAGCGCCATGTATCGCTTCGATCCGCGCCGTTTCACCATCGCCAAGCATGCCGACAACTCACCAAACCCGCACGGCATCGCCTTTGACACCTGGGGCTACCACTATGCCACCGACGGCACAGGCGGTCGCGCTTATCAGGTCCGCCCCGAGGGCAACGGCTTCAAAATGCATGAGCTGCTGAAGAAGGAAGTCCGTCCCGTCACCGCGAGCGAAATCGTCAGCAGCACCCACTTCCCTGAGGACATGCAAGGCGACTTCCTCATCTGCAACGTCATCGGCTTCCTCGGCATCAAGCACTACGATCTGGCCCGCGATGGCGACAAAGCCAGCGTCTGGGGCGAGCCTGCGGGCGCCGAACTCACCGTCAAAGTTACCCAAGCCGACGGCAGCGTCACCGAGGACAAATCCCGCGGCCTGCTCATGAGCGGCGATAAGAACTTCCGCCCCAGCGATGCCATCTTCGGCGAGGACGGCGCTCTTTACATCGCCGACTGGCACAACGTCATCATCGGTCACATGCAGCACAATGTCCGCGACCCAAACCGCGATAAAAAGCACGGCCGCATCTACCGCATGACCGCCAAAGGCCGCGAGTTGCAAAAACCCGTCGCCATCGACGGCCAGCCCATCCCTGCCCTGCTCGAAAACTTGCGGCACCCCACCGACAGCGTGCGTCATCGCACCCGTGTCGAACTCAGCGAGCGCCCTACAGCCGAAGTCATCGCCGCCACCAAGGAATGGATGAAGCAGTTCGACGCCACGAAGAAAGAAGACGCGCATCCTTTGCTCGAAACCCTCTGGCTCCACCAGCAGCACAACGTCCGCGACACCGCCCTGCTCGCCAAACTGCAAACCTCACCTGAACTCCACGCCCGCAACGCCGCCAACGTCGTGCAGCAGCTCTGGTTCAACGTCGAAGCCAGCACCAAAGGCGGCGTCATTGCCTCGGAGAAAGAAGCGAAGGCCAAGAAATCCGGCATCCTCAGCGACACGCCTGATTTGACCACCATACGCATCGCCACCATTCCTGAGCGCCTCATGTATGACGTGAAGGAGCTCACCGTAAAAGCCGGCAAGAAGATCAAGCTCACCTTCGCCAATACCGACGTCATGCCACACAACCTCCTCATCGTGAAACCCGGCACAGCCGATGCCATCATGAACGCCGCCATCGTCATGGGTGCCAAAGGTTTTGAAAACGGCTTCATCCCCGCCGGAGATGACATCCTCCACCACACCAAGCTCCTGGATAACGGCAAAGAAGAAGTGCTGGAGTTCACTTTGACCACACCAGGTGACTACCCTTTCGTCTGCTCCTTCCCCGGTCACGGCATCATCATGCGCGGTGTGCTGCACGCGAAGTAGCCTTTTAGCAAAGCCTTTCTAGGCCGTGCCGCTCAATGCCCAAAAACAAAGGCTCGGAAACCCATTCTATGCCTATGCATAATCGACACCTGAACGTTCTACTACTTTGGGCGCTCATTGGCAATCTCCAGGCCGCCGAACCGGTGATGAATGCGAAACACCGTGCTCTTCTCAAAGAGCACTGCGTGAGCTGCCACGGACCGGAGAAGCAGAAAGGGAAGTTTAGGGTCGATGATCTGCAACTGACGATCACGAATGTCGAAACGGCGGAGAAGTGGCAAAAAGTCCTCAATGCCATGAACAGCGGCGACATGCCGCCGGAGGATGAAAAGCAGCCGGCGAGTGCCGCGAAGGCGGATTTTCTCGATGATCTGGCGAATGTGATGGTCGCGGCGCGGCGGACTCTCGGTGATCAAAAGGGCGTGATCACGATGCGGCGGCTGAATCGTCGCGAATACAAAAACACGCTGCGGGAACTGCTCGGCGTGGAGATCAATGTGGCGGAGCTGCCGCCGGATGGTGGCTCGGGGGCCTTTGATACCGTGGGCTCGAACCTCTTCATGTCGGCGAACCAGATCGAGCAGTATCAGGCGCTCGGTCGCGAGGCCTTGGAGGAGGCGTTTGCGTGGCAAACAGCGGCGAGCGTGACGAAGAAGCTGCATTACGAGGGCGAAACGACCACGCCGAAGGTGAAGGACTTCGTGAAGTATCAAATCAATGCCCGCGAGCGGGCACAGAAGTGGGTGAAGGCCGTCGATGACGCTGCCGCGAAGCCGGAGAACAAGGAAATCGTCGCGAAGATCCAAGAGGAGGTGAAGAACAATGTGTCGCGCCTCCGTCGCGAGTGGGCTCGCATCCCCGGTGCCCCAAATCCGCGCACGTTTGGCTTCGACAAGAAAGGCGAGAACGATGCCGACCTCGCGAACGATTCGCTCGGCGCGGGCTGGTTGAAGTATCACGAGTATTACGCGCAGATGCCGGACGTGGATCGCGGGGCCTATCTCGGCACGCAGACACGGCATCCAGCAGAGCTGAACGTGAACTACATCGAGCTGCTCGTGCCTTTTGACTGGCCGGTCGGCGATTACGTCGTTCGCGTGCGAGCGGCGGTGGTGAAGGATGCACCTGCGGAGCGTCGCTTCCTCGATTTCGGCATTCATGCCCGCACCGGTAAGGTGCTGAACACTTACGAGATCACCGGCACGATCGAGCAGCCGCAGACCATCGAGATCCCGCTCACGCTGACGCGAGCGAATCTGAGCCGTGACAATCGCTCGCTGTTCTTCCGCGAAAAAGGCAGTTGGGACACCAACGAAGAAGGCGGACGCAAGCGCGCCGAGGCGGTGAAGCGCAACGGCATCGGCCCTGAGTTGGCGCTCTGGGTGGACTGGATCGAGGTCGAACGCGTGCCGAATGCCGCAAAGCCCGTGCCGCCCGGTTTCACCGCTCTGAAGCTGCCGCTCGATGACAAATTGCCCGCGCCAGCCGCTGCCGAGCTGCGTGCGGCCTTCGAGCGCTTCGCCACCGAGGCTTTTCGTGGCACTACGCCGCCTCCGGACTATGTGGATCGCTTGATGAGCCTCTACGACGTGCGCCGCAAAGCCGGTGACAAGCCCGTGGCCGCGCTGAAGGAGACGCTCTCCGTCGTGCTGGCCTCGCCGATGTTTCTTTATCTCGCCGAGCCTTCACCCGATGAGAAACGCCGCGCTTTGACCAGTGCGGAACTCGCCACACGGCTCTCCTATTTCCTCTGGAGTGCGCCTCCGGATGCCGAACTGCGAAAAAGTGATCTCTCGAAGCCCGAGGTGCTCGCCGCACAAACCAACCGACTGCTCGATGATCCGCGTTCGGAGGGCTTTTTGACGGCGTTTGTGCATCAATGGCTCGGATTGGATCGCATCGACTTCTTTGAGGTGAATCGCGCCCTGTATCCGCGCTTTGACTCCGGCACGAAGGTCGCGGCCAAGGGCGAGATCCACGAGACCATCGCGCACATCATGCGCCACAATTCCAGCCTGCGCGATTTGCTCAAAGCAGACTACGTCGTCATCAATCGCGTGCTCGCGCACTACTACGGCATCGAAGGCGTGAAAGGCGCTGGCTACGAAAAGGTGTCGCTGCCAAAGGACTCGCCGCGCGGCGGTTTGCTCGGCATGGCGGCCATTCATTTCATGGGCGGCAATGGCGAGCGGACCAGTCCCGTCGAGCGCGGCGCCTGGGTGCTGCGCAAGCTCCTGCACGATCCGCCGCCGCCCGCTCCCGCGAACGTGCCCGCCATCACGCGACTCGCTGGCAAGGTGCTCACCACGCACGAGCGCCTGCTCGCGCATCAAGAGGACCCGCAGTGCGCCAGTTGCCATCGCAAGATCGACCCCATCGGCTTCGGTTTGGAAAACTTCGACGCCGCCGGTCAATGGCGCACCGAGGACAGCTACACCGCCATCGACGCCACCGGCAAACCCGATCCAAAATCAAAGAAGGCCTGGCCCATCGAAGCCTCCGCCGCACTCTTCCAAGGCCCCGCCTTCAAAGACTACTTCGCGCTCCGCGACATCATCGCCAGCAAGTCCAACGCCTTCGCCCACAGCTTCAGCGAAGCCTTGATCGAGTTCGCATTAGGAAGGCCGATAGGTTTCCGCGATGAGCCGCTCATCGCCGACATGTTAAAGCAATCCAGCAAGAAAGACCTCGCAATACGCGAGTTCATTCATGCACTAGTCAGCAGCAAAGAGTTCCACACGAAGTAACGCTTCCATGAAAACCCGTCGCCACTTTCTCCAATCCAGCACCTCGCTCATTGCCTTGCCCGCGTTGGAATCGCTGGGCTTTCGACGTTTTGCCTCGGCAGCAACTCCTGCGGCACCTCCGAAGCGCTTGGTGTTCCTTGGTTTCGGCTGGGGGATCACGACGGAGACTTGGTTTCCGGACATCAAGCAGACGGGGAAGGATTACACCTTGCCTGAGGGCTTGAAGCCGCTCGCACGGCACAAGGCGGACTTCACGGTGGTTCAGGGGCTTTGGAACAAATACTCAAACGAAGGCCACTGGGGCAGCACGATGTGGCTCACGGGCGCGAACCGGTTTGCGGAGCCGGGGCAGACGTTTCACAACAGCATTTCGGCGGATCAGGTCGCAGCAGCGAAGCTGGGCATGGAGACGCGTTTTGCCTCGCTCCAGCTCAATGGCAGCGAGAACGCGGAGGCTTCGGGACATGGACCGGGGCTTTCGATGGCTTGGGATGTGAGCGGTAAACCCATCGGTGGTCACAAAGGCCCGGTGGAGGCCTTTCATCGGCTGTTTTCCAAGGACACGACGCCCATCGAGCAGCAGAAAGCCATGCTCGCGCAGAAGCGCAGCGTGCTCGACACCGTGATGGAGAATGCGAAGGCGATGCAGCGTGGCCTCGGCAAGAACGACCGGGCCAAGCTCGACGAATACTTCCAGGGCATCCGCGACATCGAAACGCGGCTCGCGAAGGACGAGCAATGGATTGGCGTGCTGCAGCCGAAGTCTCCAATCCCTCAGCCACAAGAGGGCTTGGCGGGCAAGGAGGAGATCAAGATCATGTATGACATCATCGTCGCCGCGATGCAGACGGACAGCACCCGCGTGCTGACCTACCGCCAGCCGGTTAGCACGCTGATGACGAGCATCGGAATCAAAGTAGCCCCGCATGACATGAGCCACTATCATTCGACGATGGGCGAAAAGTATGCGGCATCGCAGCAGCGCGATCTGGTGCAGAGTGAGTTGCTCGCCGGACTCCTGGACAAGCTCAAGGCGACGAAGGAAGCCGATGGCAGCCGTCTTTTTGACCACGTCGCTCTCGCCTACGGCAGCAACATCCGCACCGAGCACAACCTCGACAACTGCCCCACACTGCTCACCGGCGGCGGTGCCGGCATCAAGCTCGGTCATAACATCGTCGCGCCGAAAGACACACCGCTTTGCAATACCTGGCTCACATTGCTGCATGGCATCGGCGTCAACGTCGAGCGTCATGGGGATAGCAGTGATGTGCTGAAGGCCTTGATCGCGTAACCAGGCTGCTTTCTTCTTCATTTCATGATCCGCCACTACGCCCGCTATCCCTCACTCGTTGATCGCACCGTCTTCATCACCGGAGGCTCGGATGGTATAGGTAGTGCCTTGGTGGAGCAATTTTCCCGTCAGGGCAGCCGCGTAGCCTTTGTGGACAAAAACGTCGCGTATGCCCAGGCCACGATTCAACGCTGCATCGACGCCGGTGCGGCTCATGCGCCCTTGTTTTATGAAGTCGATCTGCTGGACATCGCAGCGCTGAAATCCGCCTGCACCGCCGCGATTCGCGACCTCGGCAGCGTCACCGTTTTGGTCAACAATGCCGCCAACGATGACCGCCACGACTGGCAGGACATGACGCCCGAGTATTTCGACAACCGCATCAACACCAACCTGCGGCACTACTTCTTTGCCATCCAGGCGCTGGCACCGCAGATGATCACCGCAGCGCATGGCTCGGTCATCAACATTGGCTCCAGCAGCTACAAGATGCAGGAGGACTTCTTCCCCGGCTACGCCATCGCCAAATCGGCTGTGGAAGGCATCACACGCACCATGGCCCGCACCTTTGGCCCGCGTGGAGTGCGTGTGAATACCGTGCTCCCCGGCTGGGTGCCCACGGAGCGACAACTCACCAAGTGGTGGTCACCCGAAGGCGAAGCCGGCACCATGCGCGATCAAGCCCTCAAACGCCGCATCATGCCCGACGAATTTGCGCAAATGGTTCTCTTCCTCGCTGCCGATGATGGTGCCGCGTGCACCGCGCAGCAGTTCATCGTCGATGGCGGACGCTTCTGATTCGACTCGCCCTTTCTTCACCACTCATCCCCGAATCCATGACAACCTCACCACACATCCTCTGCGCTCTGTTCCTGGCTGCCCTTGCCCTCCCATGTAACGCTCAAACCACCGCGAAGAAGAAGGGAGGCATCGGAGCCGACGCTCACGCTGGCAAACCTTACATCTACAAGGAGAGCGCCGGAAAGCCTCGCCAGATGGAGATCTATTTCCCGCCGAATCACGATCCCGCGAAGGCTAAAGTGCCCGGCATGATCCTCTTTCATGGCGGTGCCTGGGGTGGTGGATCGCTGGGGCAGTTTCGCACTGCTTGTGCCTATTTTGCCAGTCGCGGACTCGTTTGCGCCACATCCGAATATCAAATACTCAGCAAGGCTGATGCTGCCAAGCTACCTGCGGATGAAACCAAGAAGCGTGTCTGCGTGACTGATGCCAAAAGCGCCATTCGTTGGTTCAAACAGCACGCAAGTGAACTCGGCATCGACCCGCAGCGCATCATCACCGGCGGTGGCAGTGCGGGAGGTCACATCAGCGCCCTCGCCACGCTGAATCCCGGACTTAACGATCCCGCCGACCCAAAGGACATCGACACCAGTGTCGTGGCCTACCTATGGTTCAACCCCGCCTTCGCTACCGATGACGACAAAGACCCCGAAATCGACATCCTCCGCCATTTGAAGTCCGATCTGCCACCCGCCATCGCCTTCTTCGGCGACAAAGACCCGTGGAAAAAAGGCTGGGACACTGCCCATGCCAAATGGAAGTCGCTCGGCACAAAAACCATCAACCTCCAGATCGCCCCTGGCCAGTCCCACAGCTTCTTCAACAGCGGCCCCTGGCAAACCGTCACGCTGATTGCTGCTGACCAATTCCTCATGAAACACGGCCTGCTCACTGGCGAGCCGACGAAGACCATGCCGCCGAAAGGTGAGAAGCTGGTGCCAACCGAATAAGGTTTCCTCATGAAGCTAGCACTTTTCCTCTGCCTTCCCTTTCTTGCCTCCGCTGCGGAAATCGCGCTTACGTCACCTCTCGATCATCAGGTGATCCAGCGGCATTCAAGAACAGAGGGCACGGTTTTGATCAGTGGATCGCAAAGCGGGCTGGATGCGGGCAAAGCCAAATTTGAGGCCAAGATTGGCGCGAAGGGCAACTGGCAGACTTTGAATGTGCAGATCGAAAAGGAGCAGTTTTCGGCTAGCATGACAGCTCCGACGGGTGGTTGGCATCGAGTCGAGGTGCGGGCGATGTTGGATGGCCAAGCTGTCGCGGCGGCGGCTGTTGACCATGTAGGCATCGGCGAGGTGTTTGTCGTCGCGGGGCAGTCTAACTCGGCGAATCATGGCGAAGAGAAGCAAACGACGCAGACGCGACGTGTGGCGGCCTTTGACGGCACAAAGTGGCAGATCGCGGATGATCCGCAGCCGGGCGCGAGCGTTCGCATGGGTAGCTTCATGCCGACGCTGGGCGATTCGCTGGTGAAGCACTTTGATGTGCCGGTGGGCTTCGTCGCCTGTGGTATTGGGGCGACGAGTGTGCGTGAGTGGTTGCCGAAAGGCGCGACGTTTCCGAATCCTCCGACGATTGAAAGTCGCGTGACCCAACTGCCGAATGGCCAATGGGCCAGCAATGGCGCGGCTTATGATTCATTCATCGCCCGCATGAAGCCGCTGGGTCACCATGGCTTTCGTGCGGTGCTTTGGCATCAGGGGGAGAGCGATGCGAATCAGAAGGACACCACACGCACGCTGACCGGAAGGCTCTACCGCGAGTCTCTGGAGAAAATCATCCGCGAGTCTCGTCGCGACACAGGCTTTGAGGCACCCTGGTTTGTGGCGCAGGCCAGCTATCATGTGCCTGGCGATGAAGGCAGTGATGACATCCGCGCGGCCCAGGACTCCCTCTGGAAAGACGGCCTGGCTCAGCCTGGACCGGACAGCGATGCGCTGAAGGGCCTGCTGCGTGAGCGAAAGGGTCAAGGCGTGCATTTCAGCGGTCCCGGATTGCGGGAGCATGGGCAAAAGTGGGCGGAGAAGATCGAGCCTTGGCTTGAGCAGCAGCTTTCCGGCACGCGCTAATTTTTTAGGCTAGAAGGATTGGCCACAATACCTTTGATTCGAAAGAGCTGACGACATTGATCACGTATGGTTTGGATGAAATCATTGCTTTGCTTCATGCTGTTCACAGGTGTCACTGCTGCTGCGTATCCAGAAAAAACGCCAGACACGCCGGGGAACCGGATGCTGCAGAGCTACTGGGAAAGGCAGGTTCTGGAGATCGAAGAAACAGGCGGCCTGAAAGACATCCAGACGGCCGATGATTGGAACTCGAAAGCACCCAAATATCGGCAGCAATTAGCGGAGATGCTGGGACTGTCGCCAATGCCGGAGCGCACGCCTTTGATGGCCACAAAAACAGGGGGCTTCTCGGGGGACGGCTATCGGGTGGAAAACATGCACTATCAGGCGGTGCCCGGACTGTATGTGACAGCGAATTTGTATCTACCAGAGAAGACGGATCAACCTGCGCCAACCATCCTCTATGTTTGTGGGCATGCCAATGTGATGAAGGATGGCGTCAGTTTTGGAAACAAGACAGGCTATCATCATCACGGGGTTTGGTTTGCTCGGCATGGTTACGTCTGTCTCATCATTGATACCGTGCAGCTCGGTGAAATTCGTGGGGAGCACCATGGTAGCTATAGCAAAGGGCGCTGGTGGTGGTTTTCCCGTGGCTACACGCCCGCTGGGCTGGAAGCATGGGCGGGGATTCGTGGGCTGGATTTTTTGGAAACTCGCCCAGAGGTGGATAAGACCCGCTTCGGTGTGACAGGTCGCAGTGGGGGTGGAGCCTACTCCTGGTGGGTAGCGGCCCTGGATGAGCGCATCAAAGCTGCCGCGCCGACGGCGGGAGTCACGACAATGCGGAATCATGTGATCGATGGCTGTGTGGAGGGGCACTGCGACTGCATGTTTTACGTGAACACTTACCGCTGGGATTTTGATCGTCTTGTGGCGCTGGTGGCTCCTCGACCTTTGCTGATCTGCAATACCGATAAGGATCCCATTTTCCCGATAGATGGCGTTTTCAAGATCTACCAAAATGTCCGCCGTGTGTCTTCATTGCTAGGAGCAGAGAATCAAA
>JAPLUM010000476.1 GCA_026397605.1 Verrucomicrobiota bacterium
GGAGCATATCTCAATGATCTGTGACTGAGGCGCAACGAAGCCAGAGGTTCAAAGACCAAGTAAATTTGGATAATTATTTCTGTCCGAGTCCCTAACCCAAGACACTCTTTAGCGTCTCTGCTACATCGGCCCAAGAGGCATCACTCAGGGCAGGTGTAGCATTTTCCAGAAAGTTCAGACCCTCTTCTGGTAGATTCACCCAGGAGCGGCAGCCTCCATAGCTTTTGGAATAGGGGAACCCCCAGCATTCTGGCAGCTTGTATGCACGCACTAGAGCGACGTGGAGGCAGCTTTCTTCATCATAAGCAAAGCGCTCTTTCACCACGTCTTCATTCCACAAGTGCAACGGCGCTATGGCCTGCATCTTAGTCCAGTCAGTGACTTTCCAGACCTGTTCCAGAGTCGCAAAACCTGAGATATCGACATGCGTGCGCTCCTCTTCGGGTGGAAAGGCGGCGACTGCATTCTCTGGCATCCAGCGGAGCTTTTCACCCTGAGTATGAAACCAGGTGGGAAACAGAAAGAAGCCTTGATGCTTCCACTCAAAGCCGCCGCGGCCCTCATGAATGCCACCTTTTCGTAGGATGAGCGTCTGCACGCCTTGAGTCAGGGAATCACAGACAAAGGACCATTCTTTAAAGCCGACAGAATTTGAGGGGGCAATCAGTGACATTTGTTGCAAAGGCAGCTTTGAGCTCAATAGCGCATCATCTCAGGCTCTACGATGTCCGCCCAAGCATCAATGCCTCCGCGCATGGACTGCACATTCATAAAACCATGCTGACGCAGCCAAAGTGCAGCGCGCTGGCTTCTCATGCCGTGATGACAATAGACGATGATATGCTCGGTAGTATCTGAGAAACGTAGGGGAGCCAATTCACCAAACTGGGATAAAGGCACCAATTCTGCACCTTCAATCTTGCAGATCTGCCACTCGTCTTCTTCACGGCAATCGACGAGACGCGGTTTTTGCCCAGGCCTACCCTGAAGGTAGCAGACATCATCCACGCTGATTTCTAGTGGGATGTCATTCATAACTAGGGACGTACGGTAACCGGTGTATTGACGGACACATTGTTGAAGAAGATCGCGGCCATGTGAGCGGGCATTCGCACACAGCCATGGCTGGCTGGATAACCGGGAAGGAAGCCCTCATGCATGCCAATCCCGCCAGTGAAACGCATGAAATGATGCATTTTAGATCCATCAAAGCGTGTGCCTGCGGGCGGTTTATCCTTGGTCACATCAATATTGGTCACCACCACGTTGCCATAAGCATCCACAAAGTCACCGTAGAGGTTGGATTTATGCCATTGATCTTTTTGGATCACTTTGAAGTTTCCGGTCTTCGTCGGATGCTTTTGATCACCTGTAGAAAGCGCAGACACTCCGACCAGGGTTCCGCCTTTATAAAAATAGGCTTTTTGATCGCTAAGATCAATCAGCACGCTCGGCGATCCCGTTGCACCATCACCATCCCAATAGGAATCCATATCCTGGTTATAGAGCGCTGAATGAGGCACTGCTCCGGGTGCAAAGGCCTCAAGATACTGAGTCGTACCACGGTTCGTCATGGTCGAGTTACAGGATGCCAGTAGGGCAATCAGTGCGAGAACAGAAAAACGGATGAGAATGGCGGGCATGAGGCACTAAAGGACGGGAGTGTTTCCAGGGAAATCGCCCAGAAACTGCCGCAATCAGGGCTTTCTGTCCAATGGTTCCTCGCCGCTAGCGCAGGAGCCTATTCCAAGTCCCGCTCAGCTTCTAAAATACGCTGAAGCGCATCTAGAAACTCCTCGGCAGCTTCAAGCGGCACCATGATTGTGTCGCGACGTCCGCGCACGTCCTCCGTGATTTTGATCACACGACCGCGATCATTCTCCTTCAGATCCAGGAAGAAGATTTTCCGATCCGTCATGATTTTTTCTGAATGCAACGGCGGGTTGCCGCGCTTTGGCTCTTCCATTTCATCATTCCTCATTGGCATATGGCTTCCTCGTTCCCGTGGCTATTGATTGTGAAATACTTCTGCGATTGTAGAAATAGGCCCCTTATTGTCAATACTAGTATCTGTGGACTTGCAGTTCAGCTCAGATTTTGTGAATGATACGCCGATAAATGTCCGTCACGACTTGGTATTTTCGATCATGCGTAATCGTGCTGTTTGTGATTTTGTCATCTTGCAGTTCTGGAAACCGCATGCTGGCATCTCTAGAAATCTCTCGCGGTGGCGTGCAGCGGCAGGAGGCGGACGTGGCTCGGCGTCTCAATGAAGAATTCGTCCTGGCCTTCCGACGTTCTCCCAGGCCGATGTATCAACTTGTGAGCCAGCCTAGCGCAGACGCATTGATCCTCCAGTTAGCGATCATTGAGCTGAATCCAACCAGCCCCAAAGGCAATGCGGTCATGACGATGATGAAGCTGGCCGTCAGTCCGGTCGCAGGCTTAGCCAGCTTCTTTACCAAAGGAACCATGGCCATCGAGGGAAAAGTGATCGAGCCGAGTTCGGGGCGTGCCTTCTTTCAATTTGCTGATAAGGAGGCAGATCGACTCACCTTTCTCAGCACACGCGACTTTCAGCCCTATGGCCATGCTGTTTACACAATGCGTGAGTGGGCTGTTCAGTTTGAGGAGGTGACCCGAACTGCGCCTGGTCAAAAAATGAAGGACTCCAGCTTTATGACCCTGATGCCTTATTGAAAAAATCTCACAACCAAGCCGCCGTAGCTGAGTTTTAACGGTTCATGCAAACGCTCATTCTACTCACTGCCTGCATCCTCATCACTGCCAATGTCCATGCTGACTGGCCTCGACTCCGTGGAGCTAACGGTGATGGTAAGGCCGAAGGTAGTCTGCCCACAACCTGGAGTGACACTGAAAATCTCCAGTGGAAGGCCCTGCTCCCTGGCCCAGGCTCCTCCAGCCCCATCATTATTGGAGATAAAGTTTTTATCACCTGCTGGTCAGGCTATGCCGATGGCAGCAGTGATGACATGACCAAAATGGTGCGGCACCTTCTTTGTTTGAGTAAAGTGGACGGAAAAATTCTCTGGGATAAAACCGTGCCTGCCGTGCAGCCAGAAGACTTAGCTAACGGCATGCTCATGGAACACGGCTACGCAAGCAGCACGCCTGTGAGTGATGGAACCAGCGTCTTCGTTTTTTTTGGAAAGTCAGGTGCACTCGCTTTTGACATGCAGGGCAATCAGCTCTGGCAGACCTCTGTCGGCACCAGTTCCAATCGAAAAGGCTGGGGTAGTGCCTCAAGTCCTATCCTCCATAAGGATACGGTCATCATAACCGCCTACGATGAAGGCGGTGCCATGGTCGCACTCGATAAAAAAACGGGCGCGCAAGTCTGGCGTGCGCCCGCAGAGGGGCTGAATACCGTTTATAGCACACCGCTCATCTCAGGAGACGATCTCATCCTCCCCGTGGCTAGCGAAGTCTGGGGCCTCAACCCCGATAGCGGCAAACTGCGCTGGTATGCTACTTATAGCATGGGTGGGAATGTTTCCCCCGGCGTCACTGTGGCTGAGGGCACCCTCTTTGTTACGGGCGGTTACCCCACCGCAGGCACAGCCGCCATCAAGCTCGGTGGCAAAGGTGACCTCACCGCTGAAGGCACTCTCTGGAGTATTAACAGCGCATCCTATATCCCCACACCCATCTTCCACGAGGGGCATCTTTACGTCATCAACGACGCTGGCTTTGCTATGTGTATCGAGGCAAAATCGGGCAAAGAAATCTACCGTGAACGCGTCATGGAAAATAGCAGTTCAGGCGGTAGTCGCCGCGGCGGCGGCAAGCCCTTCTACGCCTCACCTGTGCTCGTCGGTGGTAATCTGTATGCGCCTAGTCGTAAAAACGGTGTCTTCGTCATTGCCGCCAAACCGACTTACCAACAGATCGCCAAAAACACCTTCGCTAGCGACGGCTCCCAAATGAACGGCACGCCAGCGGTGGATGCCAATTGCCTCTACCTCCGAAGTGACAAAGCTCTGTATTGCATTGGGAGGTGAGGTTTTAAAACTATTCATGTCATTAGCATCAGACAGTGCTAAGGCACGGGATGCCGACCCCAAACTATAGCTTTGAAAAACGAAAACGCGAACTCGCCAAGAAAGCAGCCAAAGAAGCGAAGCGACTCCGCAAGGACAACAAACCCGTCACGACAGATGCTCCCAACATCTCTAATGAGCCTGTAGCCGAGGCCGTCGAAGAAACCGTTTCTTGACAAAAGGTGTGTCAAGAAGACCTCTTGAGTGAGGTATTCGGGCACATTATGGATCGTCTGCTCACGGGCGCGTGACCTTTAGTCGAACAAACTGCTGTCCGCGATTGTGTTGCGCCGATTAGATCGCGATCAACATGCCTTTGATTGATGCGCGGAGATTAACGATAGCAGAGGTGTCTCCGAAAAGCAGCATCAGGCTGCCCAGTCCAAGCAGCCTTCAGCTCGATGCAAAGTCTGAGCTGTCATCATGGGCGAGTGACTTCGATGGTGCTCGCGGATTTCGTTGCGGATTGGGGAGCTGGGTCACTTGCGACGGGGTTCGTGGCGGTGGCGTATTCCATCAAGTTTACGATGCCGTCGCGATCACTGTCGGCGTTGTCGCCTGCGATGGCGGGGTTGGTGATGTTGGGGCCGAACGAGTCGCGTTGCCAGGATTGCAAGGGGGTGATCGTTACGGCGACGTTGATGGTGGACGTGACGATCCCGCCTTGCTGATCATTCGCGGTGTAGGTGAGGGTGTCGCTGCCGGAGTAGTTCAGCGTGGGGGTGTAATTGATGCTCGTGCCATTAATCGTGGCGCTGCCGTTGGCGGGCTGGGTGATGGAGCGGATGATGAGCGTGTCGGCATCCACGTCGCTGTCGTTGGCGAGCACGGGGATGCTGATGCCGGTGTTGAAGCTCGTGGTGGCGCTGTCGGCGACGATCGTGGGATCGTGGTTGAGTTGATAAGCAGTTAGAAACGCGGAGCCGATGACCTGCTGCGCGATGCCGGGGCCGGACCATGCGACCGCTAGGTTGTCACCACCGGTTGCCTCTTTGTGCAGTGCCTCGATGTAGTAGCGTTGGCCGGCGACGAGGCTGCGCACGGCCGACTGCTGTGAGGGGTATTTGCTCCATTGTCTCGACGTGGTGAAGCCGGAGACATTGGCGATCAGCGACTTGTTCGTGGGCGAAGCATTGGTGCTCATCCACAGTTCGCCGTCGTCGTCGCTGGCGATCCAGAAGGTGTAATTGCCGCTCACGCTTGGCGTGACCCAGGCCCGGGCACGGGCACCGAAATTGGTGCCGCGATTCACAGGCGATTCAAAGGTGGTGATGAGCGCGATGTCATCTGGGCTGCTGGGGAAACGCGAGTTGCCGGTGAGATTCGTGAGAGTGGTGCCACTCATGTTTTGCCAGGTCTCTTGCAATACGCCATTGGAGCTGCTCACGACATTGAGCGTCACGGTGGCGGTCTTGCCAGCGGACTGATAAGTGAAACTGTCGCTGCCAGTGTAGCCGGGCGTGGAGCGATAGATCAGAACACCACCGCCACTGTCGATGATGCTGCCACGCGCGGGTTGAGTGAAGCTGCTGATGACCAAGGGCGAGCCGTCGTAGCGCAGATCGTTGCCCGCCACGCGCAATGCCTGGCCGTGCCCAGAGAGCGCTGGGGCGTTGTCTGCTGAGACCACCGCGACGGTGCTGGTGACATCGCGGATGATGCCTGTGGCATCGACGTTGAAGTCATGGACTTCGCCATCGAGAGTGATGCGGATGATGCGGCCTTTGTCGTCGCGCACAAGTTCGGCGTAGTGATCGAAATACACCACCACACCGGCTTGGTTCTTGGTCTCCACGAGATTCACGCGATTCATGCCGCAGGAGATGAAGTCGATGAAATCAACGACCTCGGTCATGTTCGCTTTCATCGGTTCATTGCCTGCTGCCTTCGCACGGCGGAACCGATCCAGTGCACCGATGATGCGACCGGGGCCGTTGGCGAAGTGATGATTCGCCTGTGTCGCCAGAGACTCCTGCGGTGCTTCGAGGAAGAACTTGATGTCGATCCTCATGCTCGCGAGCGAGTTAAATGCCGCGCCTGGCCCAAAGGCCCAATAGGAATCCCAAGCCTGTGTCCAGGTCTGCGTTGCTGGATTGTAGAGGCCCTTGGTTTGAAATGCCGTCTGCGTCGCGGCGAGATCGAACCAACCATCCGCCTTCGCCACCACATCAGGCCCGGCGGCATAGACCATGCGCTGTCCCCAGCGTCGGCGTAGATCGGTGTTGGCGCGCGTGTTGACGTAGTTGTCGAGTGAGTGACACACCTCGTGGCCCATCACGAAGGTGAAGTAGTCCCCGCTCGCCGATCCAGCGCCGATCACCTTCTCAATCGCCCCAGTGAGATCAGTGGCCCATTCATTGGCATTGCCGAGAGCATTTTGTCCGAAGGTGTTCTTCGAGCTGTTCGGCGACCAGATGAAGCCGCCGCGCTGATCGCCGTAGAGTTGGTCAAAGGTGAGGATCGCATCTGGGAAGGCCTCGCGCGGATGCCGGCGCATCATGTCGCGCACGGTGCCATAGGCCGCAGGAACAGACTTCGCGTTGTCTCCGAGCGCGAGTCCGGCTTCGAGGAAAATCTGCCGTGCATCGCCCGTGAGACCCATGGCATCAGCCACGACAACGCGGCGTGCAGGTGTGTCTGGCAGCAGGTAGCGCAGCATCACCCAGTTCTGCAAAACGATGCTCGGCACATGATGATAGATCGCCGTATCGAGCTGCTGGTATTTGAGGAAGGCATACTTGTTGATGTGCGCAATGAGCGCCGCAGACAATGCCTCGCGTGTGCCGAGGCTGCCGCTCTGGAGGATGGAGACGAGGTTGGTGTTGGCTGCGTTCACCTTGCCGAGCAGCTCGTCGCTGTTCGCGCTCAAGGCGGTGCCGAGATTGACCGGATTTGCGTCATAGATCGCCTCGATCTCCGCGATGCTGTCCGCCGCCCTCTTGCTCGTGCCGTAAGCGATGAACACTTTATCCGCCGCATGGCCGCCCATGATGATGTCTGTCCTGCCATCGCCGTTGAGATCGGCGAAGTCAGCGATCACGCCATCGGTTGCCGTCTTGATCGTCGCCGCTGTCACCGTCGCACCCGCGCTGTCTTTGATGGTGAGGTGCTGAGCACCTGCGAGGCCATTTGCGCGCACGTTGAGCCAATACTTGATGTTGCCCCAGTTGATGCCGCGAATCATGTCGAGCTGGCCGTTCATGCCGAGATCGCAGAAGCGCGGATAGGCATTGTAGGACTCATCGAAAAGCACGCTGCTGGTCTCAAAGCGCGCACTCGCCGCCGTGTTGATGTTGAGAAAGAGTTGCACGTTGCCACTGGCCCCTGTGACCAGATCGGGCCTTCCATCGCCGTTCCAATCACCGATGTCGAAGCGACGATCCGGCGAAACGAAGTCCGTGGCGCCATTGAGCATCTTGATAAACACTGCTGCCACATAGACCGGTGCCGCGCCTGCTGCCGAGGTGTTGCGATACACGCGCAGCTTGCTCGCAGAGTCCGTCATCACGAGATCGGGCACACCATCGCCCGTGATGTCGGCGAGCGCGATGGGCGAACTGGAAGTGTTGCCCGCATAGATGTCCACGCCCGCCGCTTGCACCTTCACCCCTGCCGCGAACGACGGCGCGGCTGCGGTGCCCGTGTTCATGTAGCGCCACACATAACCGCCCGCGCCGATGAGCAAATCTTTGCGACCATCGCCATCCCAATCAAGCACGCGCGGCACACGCCAACCCGAGTGTGACATGTCCACGCCAGCGGCTTGCAGCGCCGCGTAGTTGGTGAACGTCGTCACTGGCGTGTGCGTGCCTCCTGGTGGCTCGGCGATGATTTTGAGTGTCATCGTCATGCGATCATAACCGCCCTGACCATCCTCTACCGTTACCTCAAACGCATCCATGCCAGTGTAGCCGCCTGTCGCTGTGTAATTGAATGAACCATTGCCATTGTGAGTCACCGTGCCATTCGCTGGCGTGCTCCAACGGCTGACAGTCAACACATCGCGCTCCACATCATAGGCGCGAGAAAAGACACTCGGCGTGCTGAAGGCACGATCATTCACGCCATCGCTGGACTGGCTCCAAACCTTCGGCGCATGATTTGCTCGTAGCGTAGATACTTCACCCGCTGTCACCACTCGGTTAAAGATCGTCACCTGATCCATCCGCCCCGCAAAGTAAGCCGTGATCTTTCCCAACGCAGCGAAGCTCGCTGACCGCACACCCGCAGCGCCCGTGCCTGAGGCCGACAGCACGCCATCAATATAAAGTTGCCCCGCGCCACTCATCGCATTGCGCGTGATCAGCACATGATGCCACTGCCCATCATTCACCGCCGTCGCCGAGCGCACAACGAGTGCATCATCCACCGACAACGCCACCCGCCCCGCATCATCCAGCCAAGCCCACTGCACGCGATTTGCCCCAGCCAAGCCAGTGATGCCAGGAGCCGTCGCCGATGAAGCCGTGCCCACCTGCGTCGTTCGCAACCACAGCGAAAGCGTGGCCGAGCCACCCAAGGTCGCCGCTAGATCACCCGCGACCGTCAATGAATCATCCACCCCATCAAACGCCAGCCCAGTGAACTGCCGACCCGACACCCAGCTCGCAGCTCCCATGTTTTGCAACGTCGCATCCGCCGTGCCCGCGCTATCACGAGCCAGCGTGCCAGCATACACCGACTGAAACGCACTGTCATGCCAGTCCGGCCCCTCATCGAAGTTCCAATGATGCACGAGCCCAGCGGGGGCCGCCACGGCTACCCCAGCCCAGCCCAAGAATCCGAACGCGAAGAGCGAAAGAGTTTGTGTGAATGAAATCATAAACATGGCGATGGCTGTATTCGATAGACGATCAGAGGCTCGTGATCCTTAGTTGGATAAATATTTATTAGTCCCTCACCACAGCAATTCGGGCAAAGCTTCTGCTGTCCGTGCTAGGTAGCACTAGCTCGATGCTGTTAGCCGTCTGCGTCAAGTTGCCAGATGCGGGCGGCCCCCAGTCTTTGAGATTATTGGAAACCTCTACCCTGTAGGAAATCCTTGTGTCAGCAGCAGCTTGGGAACCTTTGGGCCAGGTGATCTTTAAGTCAGCGCCATTGGCCACTGGTGTCGGCAGTGTGTTTGCTTTCTTGGGATCATAGCCGAGACCATATTCAAGCAGCGCCTGAATCCCGTCACCATCACTGTCACTGGTGGCATCCTCTGAGATTCCCAAACTAGCTGCCCAAGTCTCAAAGCCATCTGGACCCAAGTGCTTCACGAAGAAGGCTGTCAGATCTGGAGGTGTGGACTCATCCTGAACCAAAGTGCAGGGCACAGCGACGTTGCTGCAAGACGTCTTGATGGCGCGGGCATGCTTCGTGGAGTGGAGCCATTCTTCGCGTGTGGTGAGAGCAGGCACATCAATAGGACTGTCCAAAAACAGCGGTGCATCATTTTTGGAAATCCAGCTCAGCATGTCACACTCTCTGAGGATGGGAACTGCTGCGGGGGTCGTTATGTAGGTTGCGTTTGGGAAGTGATAGAACTGTTCAGGAGTGGTAGCATTCACAAAGAACTCTGGTTTAGCGGGGCCAAGAAAGGACTCCCATCGTGTCAGATCATACGTCGCCTGCGTGTGGTAGAGAACAGCACAGCGCAGGCGTGAGGATTCCCTCAGCACGGGGTCGGTAGCATTGGGGTTCGCCAGATCATCACGAGTGGCGAGCCAGAGAGCCGTGCCAGCACCAGCAGAAGTGCCCACAGCAGCGATTTTCGTTTTGTGTAGCTTTAGCGTCACCGCATTGGATCGCACAAACTGCACGGCACGGGCACAATCCCGCAGGATGTCCTGAATGGGCTTAGACACCAGGTAGGGGTAGTTGATCGCGACGCAAGAAACACCGGCATTGAGAAAGGGGCGCAGATTGGACTCAGTGGCATACTCACTTTTGCTGCCAGAGGTAAAGCCTCCGCCGTGAATAAAGATCACCACCGGCGTGGGCTTGTCAGATGTTGCTTTCCAGAAGTCGAGAACGTTACGTGAATGTGGGCCGTAGGGCACATTCGCGTAAGTTGGGGTGACGTTCTGAGCAAAGACTGCCCCTGTCAGGGACATGAACGACAGAATGATCAGGTGAGGCAGTGTCATGATTTCGAAATCTAGATTAACACACGATCTGCCACTGACAGGAAATTTCCCATTGACCTACTGGTCAAAAAGATTGACCAGACAAACACCATGCAAACTTTGAAAAGATTAAGTGTGATCGAGCAAACCGCCGCTCTACTGAAAAAGGGTCTGCGTGACGGTCGCTGGGATGAAAATCTACCCGGCGTGCGGCGTCTGGCAGCAGACCTAGAGACATCTCACATCACCGTC
>JAPLUM010000818.1 GCA_026397605.1 Verrucomicrobiota bacterium
GATTGACTGTTTGAATCTGACAGCCCATACGGGCCAGGAATACGTAAATCACTGGAAGAGTCCCACTCAACTGAGTCTGCGTTAAGTCCGTCTTCATATCCGCAGTGATAAAGAAACTAAAACTCAAAATCGCATTCAAGGCTGTCCTCATATTTTTCAGTGCCGCTGAACGTGCATCTGAACTTAAAACAGTCACATCAGGCACACTCCCCACAGGCTCGCGACCACATAAAACATAAGTGCTGGCGTTAGGATAGAAGGCATTGGCATAAAGAAAATCAGGGCCACTGAACATATAAAAAAGCGGGCTCCGATCTTGATGAATATGACTGAGTGTGGTCGGCATCCAGGTCCGTATCTGGGAAAGCTGCCTCGCTTCCAGGTCTGCCCAGGCACGATGAAACTCAGAGGCGTGATCCTGCCAAGCCTGATCTCTAGCCAAAGGTTCCAAATCAGAACCATCCACATTTAAGCCCGCTAAAAAACGCGCCTGTACATCTGCGCTGGGCCCAGCTTGAACATAGGTCAGACAAAAAACGGCAATAGAGAAGCAAAGAAACCATTTCATAAACGAAGCATTAGCAAAGGTGGAATTGATTCAGCCAAAAAGACAACTTCCGAATTCAACTCAGATATAGATCCCGAATTTTCCATCATATAAACCAGCTAGTTCAATGCCAAGGTCCGCTCGATGCGTTGCAGGGTGCTTTCTTGACCAATGAGGTGGGCGATGGTGTTCACTCCAGGGCCGCGCGATTGACCACTAAGAGCATAGCGCAAGAGTGGCATCAGGGCACCAGGCTTAGCTGCTAGAGATTTGGCGGCGTCTTCAATCGCCAACTGAATACTGGCTTCTGTCCACTCAGCCAGACTGAGGAAGCCTGCGGCGGCAGCCTCCAAAAGCCCGGCATTCTCAGGCTTGGCTTTAAGCTTCAGGAGGACATCGTTTTCGTAGGTGTAGTCGCTGCGGAAGAAATAATGCACCCACGCTGGGATCTCCGTCAGCAGACTGACTTTTTCCTTCACACTGAAGACGGCCGCTGCAGCCATCACATCATCTTTGATCTCGTAACCAGCTGCTTCGATAAATCGACGGCAGCCAGCCAGTAGAGCTTCAGGGCTGAGAGCACGCAGATACTGGGCATTGAACCACTTGCATTTATCCATGTCAAAGCGGGCATTGGCATTATGAATCTCGGCTGGATCAAAAAGATTGGTGAGAGCTTCACGCGAGAGCTTTTCGCCTTCCGTGCGCGGTGTCCAGCCAAGCAGGCAGAGGTAATTAAAGACGGCATCTGGGAGAAAGCCTTCATTCATGTAGCTCTTCTCCACAGCACTGCCTTCATCACGCTTACTCATCTTAGTACCATCAGGATTCAGGATGAGCGGGATGTGCGCATAGGTTGGCGGCGTGGTGCCAAAAGCGTTGAAGAGATCAATGTGCTTCCAGGTGTTGGAGAGATGATCTTCACCTCGAAAAACGTGGGTCATCTTCATTTCGATGTCATCCACCACATTCACAAAATGGAAGATGTAGCTGCCGTCAGGGCGGCGCACGGTCATGTCCGGCTCTTCCGTGGCCGCAAAGGCAACATCTCCGCACACCAGATCATGAACGGTGATAGGCGTGCGGCTGAATTTAAAGCGCACTGCGCCATTCTCCTCCGTATAAACACGCCCTGCTGCATCTAGCTTGGCCAGATAAGCATCATAGATGGCTTTGCGTTGGCTTTGGAAATACGGACCGTAATCACCACCTGCATCAGGTCCTTCATCCCAGTCTAGCCCGAGCCAGCGCAGGCCTTTGAGGATGCCTTGCGCAGCTTCTTCGGTATTGCGCGCGCCATCCGTGTCCTCCACTCGCAGAATGAACGTGCCCCCAGTCTTTCGAGCAAAGAGCCAATTAAACAAAGCTGTGCGGGCACCTCCGACATGGAGATCACCGGTGGGGGATGGAGCAAAACGAACGCGTGTCATAAAGTAAAAACAGGAGGCCAGAAGGCCGGAAGTGTAGGGAGTGAAATAAAGAACGCCAGCCTGGATTATTCAGGCTAAAATACAAACGCCGTGCTCCAAGATCTGAGCACGGCATTGAGGTGAATGATTAAAGTCGTGCTGTCCTATCGATCAAAGAATGATGTTTCCTCACGGTCAGCGACCTTAAGATAGCGATAATAGACCTCCAGCATCAGCGTGCAGAGACATTGACGATAGACTGGATCAGCAGCATCGCCGCCGGGCCAGTTGGCCCTACCTTTCTTGAAGCTTCCATCTGGGGATTGAGCTGACAATATTTGAGGAAGGAATTGTTGATTGTAGAACTTCCAGTCGTCCCCACCAGCTTGGAAGAAGGCCTGGGTGTAGTAATACCAGCAATAAGGATTGCAGTTTTTGTTCCAATCCAGCGGCTCAGCCTCCAAGAACTTGTGCAAGAATTCGATCGAGTCTTTGATGGCCTTTGTCTTGCCTTTTGAAGCCGTCTGCAGCGCCAGCGTACCCACCCCTGTCAGACTCCATTGATTGTAGTGCGCATCACGGTTCGCATTGCCAAAGCCACCATCTTTTGATTGCTTCACAAGGATGTAATCAACCATTTTGTCCATAGCGCTATGAAGGCCGTCGATCTTTAAGCTGCTATTTTTGGCCGCTTTGAGTGCCTGGAACTGCCAGCCAGCCAGAGAAAGATCCTCACCTTTGCTATCTTTGTTGTACGCATGAGGCTGGCCTGCATCGAGGCCGCCGTAACTCCAGGACCCCTTTGCATTCTGGTTATCAATGATCAACTTCACACCTTTAACGAAGGCATCCTTCATACCAGGGAGTTCTTTACTCCCCAGACGAGCCAAGGTGTACATTTCCCCCAAGGCATACGTGGCGATGCCGTGAGCATAGGTGCTGCCATTGCTTTTGATTTCCTCACCAATGAAACCGTGCTCATTTTTGTTGGAGAGTTCGACCAAGTAATTGATACCTTTGAGTACGGTATCGCCATAGAAAGGAGATTCAGGTGTCTCGCAGCGGCCCAGGTAGCATAGAAGAGCCAGGCCGGTCATCGCAGCTTTGTTTGGTCCAGGCCATGAGCCATCTGGATTTTGTTTCTGCTTGAGCCACTCCAGGGAATTGGAAACCACACGCTCGCACTCGGGGCTACCTCCGGTTTCAGCCAACTTTTTCAAGCGCTCTTGTGGCGCACAACGACTCCGCATGGAAGGCGGCAAGCTGACGAAACCCGCCATGGCCCCCATGCCCATACCGGTGCCGAATCCTCCACCTGCACCAGCCTTACCAAAGCCACCACTCCCCAGCGAACCACCACCGACCATGGAACTCACGTCTGGCACATCCAGCAGATCTGGCGGCGCATCTGGCAGAGAGATAGCGGAGGTCTGACTTGTGCTGACGATCTTTTTCATCGGCACACTCTTGTTAATGCTGGTGCGCTTCTTCTGCTGAACCTTGTGCTTCATCTCAGCAGAGGCCTGTGCCCCCTGCTGAGTGCCCCCACCAGGGAGGAAGTCCACCTGCTTTTCGATCAATTGTGAGCTGACGACGATAGCGCCGCCGATGATCAAAATCCCTGCATGGATGGCCAAACTAAGAGTCAGTGATCCACCGCCAACCTTGCGCCAAAGCTTCACAAAATGATTGGGGGGCTTCACGGCCTCAATGTGGGTCAGAGCGGGTGGATGATAAACTTCCCCGTCGTGATGCACATGTTCTGCCTCGACGTGCGCACTAGCCATCGGCTCTTGTGCGCCAGAAGCCATTGCTGTGGGTGCTGGCGGCATCACTGAAGGGACTGGTAATGGCGCAGCTGCTGGCGCTTGGATCGATGGTGCTGGCGCAGCCTGAGGTGGCGGCATCATGCCAGGCTGCATGGGATAGCCTGGCGGATAGCCCTGAGGCTGCGGATATCCCTGCGGGTAACCTTGCTGAGGGTAACCTTGGGGATAACCCTGCGGCATCGGCATGCCAGGCTGCATCGGATATCCCGGCGGATATCCCATCGGCGGCTGCCCCGGATACCCCATCGGCTGCGGATATCCCTGAGGGTAACCTTGGGGATAACCCTGCGGCATCGGCATGCCGGGCTGCATCAGATATCCAGGTGGATAAGCTATCGGCTGAGTCACCGCCCCCTCAGGCAATGGTGCGGAAGAAGGTGCTGGTGGGTTAGTAGAGGGTTGCTGAGGATCCATGGCGGTAGATATATCTGATTTTCATCATCTTAGAAAATAAGCAGACACCACTGCAAGCGTGGAATTGCCTATTTCTCGCCGCATTTATCGCAGGGCCTTGGTGAAGCAGACCCGCTCTTCAGGCAACATGCGCGCCTTTGGATCGATGTGAATCACCACTTCATGCGCCGCGCTCTTAGCATTGTCCACACTACTATCGCGGGCTATCGCGGCGAAAACGGCCTGCTGCCCAGGCGTCAGACGTCGCAGATCCATGCCTTCAAGATGATTCACAGCTGTCTCTAAATCATGCAGACGCCAGTAGGCCAATGCCACCAGCAGCCTCCTTAACTGATCCTTCGGTTGCGCTTCCAGTAGTTTTTCGACCTGAGAAAGACTCAACTCGACCTTCCGACCCGCCAGAAGACTCACGTAAAGATAGTGTTCCAAATAATTACTATCATCAGGCCAGCGTCGGACAGCCTCGCTTGAGGCGGCAATCAGCGCCTCCGTATTACCATTCCACTCAGTCGTGCGTAAAAGTCCCTGAAAGCCGACCCGCTCAGTCTTTGGATTGATTGCCACACTTCTGTAAGCCTGTTCTGCGATGTCGTTATGTCCGCGATCCTCAGAATATTTGGCGATTTTCTCCAGAAGATCTGACTGGTGTTCTGTATCCGCTGCTTCCTTAGCAGTG
>JAPLUM010000727.1 GCA_026397605.1 Verrucomicrobiota bacterium
CTGCTGTTAATTGCGGTTAGGGTGACAGGTAAATTGCCCACATTGGTTATCTGACAGGCTTGGTATCTCTGCGCATAAGCATAAGTATCTGGAAACACGAATGGATCTGGCTGGCTGCGTAACAAGAATCGTGAGGGCACCGTCACTGTAACTGGCAAGTCAATTTGACTTAATCCGACTGCATTGCTGTTAAATCGAACCGTGGCGCCATAGGTGCCGCCAGGAAGCATTCGCGTGTCTAGCTGCAATGCCTGCACACGTGTCCTTTCAGCACGCACCGTCCCAGTTGTTGGAGTTAACTTTAACCATTCTGGAGACAGCGGATGCACGACACTCAACAAGAAACTATCCATCAATCGTGTCACTTCAGCCTCAGTTACCTGGCGTCCTGAAAGTGTGCAGAAAAGCAGGTGGTAAAGCCGTGTCTTCCCAGAAAGCCCGGTAATTTCTAATTCATCTAGTGTCGTATCTATAGGAACGCTTTGATTGATACCTGGTTTGTCCGTGACAATGACCAGATGATGAACTGCCGGCTGACTAAGACCGTGCGTCTGTTTCAAAAAACCGCGATAGGTTTTGCCAGCGATAGTGCGAGTAATGCTGCTAGCGTCCACTCTGCCTGCGCCACCTGTGGCCAACTGGCCTTGTATCGAAAAAGAGGACATCTGATCCAAATCAGCGGCAAAAAGAAACAGTGTGCCGGCCTTGCTGGTAAAATATGAACCCGAAGCTCCAACACCAACATGAGTTGTGAGCACCTTATCTGAATAAGGAATGGTGGCACCCAGCGCGGTGTTTGTCGTATGAATGTTGCCACCGTTAAAGATGCCACTTCCAGCTGGTTCAATGATTCGATCTCCAAAAACGCCCCGCGGGAATGCATAGGTCGAAGGGATCTTGGTTTGGAGCAAAACCATGTTTGCATTGAATTGGCTCAGCACTTCTGCCAGCGGCACTTCAGGACCGAATCCATCAATCAAACTCGATGTCCAAGCTAATTCTGCCCCACCATCGTTTCTGATGGTGATGTCACGTGAGATCAGCTCTCCCGGGTCAAGCCTTTCATCAAGACGGCTTGGCGTCACGGCCATCAAGGGAGGGCGCACAACCTTGGCACTCACAGGTAAAGTCACGACTCGATTTGAACGGATCGATGTTGTGAACTTACAATCATCTTTGAAATCACCTGTTACAGAAGAGCTATAAGAGAAAGTGACAGGAACCGAATCTCCAGGACCGAGCTGCAGAGGCAGAACTATGTCTAGAGTCAATCGGCTGCTGGAAGGCACTGCGGATAAAATATCAAAAGGAACATTTCCCGTATTTGAAAAAATCACCTGTTGCTGGGCGACGGCATCGTTCCGACTTTCAGGGAAATCAATGGTGGGTTTTGATAGAGCTAGCGTGCCGGTTCTGGTGACTTGCATCCGTATTGGAATAGCCACTATAGGCCGCCTTGCATCGTTGCTTTCAAGGATCAGCCTTTCGCTATAAACACCCGCAGGCAGAAGATTTGTGATGGTCTTCAGAGTGATTGCCTGACTGCTGCCAGGCGACAAAGTGCCTTCAGAGTTATCGAGAGTAAACCTGCTGCCATCACCCAACAAGCCACGCCAGCGAAGGGTGAGATCTCCTTGATTGGTCAACACGATCTGTCTTTGCAGGGCGACCCCCGGTGCAGTGCTAAAGCTCAGGCTAGCAGGATTCGACTGCAGCACGGGTCCGCGAATGCCAGTCCCTGATACGACCAGAAAAGAAAATCGCTCAGGTAAATTTGTTCCCAGAATCAGACTGCCGCCAGCACCACCAACCTTGGTTGGCCTGAACCTGATGATCAAGCTGCGCATCTGTCCAGGCAAGACCCGGAAGGGGAGAACTGACAAGCAGCTAAACGAAGGCGCAAAGGAGTGAATCGAATTGATCACTAGATCCGCACTACCAAGGTTCATGATTGGCACACTTATCTGGGAATGTTGCCCTATAAGAGTATCTGCAAAGAAGACATTCTGACTCAACACAATCCGTGGCGCAGCAATAATGCGCAGCCGCACTGGAAGAAAGCTCACGGGAGAAACCAGATCATTCGTGACGATCTCCAGCGTCGTCTCATAATCACCTGCTTTGAGTAGGTTTGTATCAAAATCCAATCTACTGCTTCCCTTTGCATTGGAAAAGATGCGGCCAAGACCTCCCGCAAGCGTGACCCACGGTGGCTGGCTAATCAGGCTCATCCGCCAAGATAATGGGCCTTTGCCACGATTCTCTAAGGTGACCTCTGCAGACCCTTTCTGGCCTTCGCGCAGCTGTAGTCTCACTTCCTTGGCTTTGATCGAAAGGGTCGGCGCTAATTGGCGCACTGCCAAGATCGGGACGACCATGGCTGGCAGTGTCGGATCATTCGATTCAATCAAGAGCTGTGCTTCATGACGACGTATAGGAGCCGTCGGATCAAAACTCACGACTACAAAATGATTAGCTTTGGCTGACACTTGGAATGGAGCTTGCGTCTGCAAGCTAAAATAGCCTGCATCAGGTCCTGCTAGGCTCATGCGCTGGACATTCAGCGGCAACGTTCCTGCATTACTTAGGGTCAAAGTCTGCTGAGCGCTAACACCTTCGACGACTGATCCAAAATCAATCCGATCCACACTGCCAACGATCTCCGGGGCGTCGGACACGATCATCGTAATGGGCAATCGCTGATCTACTTCGTTCGGAATATTCGTCTGAAAAATGGCCTCTGCTTCATAAGTGCCCGCTGCTTGTCCGACCGCTGAAAAATCAAGCGCTAGGCGATATCGTTCCCCTGGTCGTATGAAGCCAGAAGAGACACTTGTCTGTAGCCAGGATACCTGACCGACCAGGCCATCCATAATCTGATTCACAACCCGCCGGGCATCCCCAGACTCGAAGTTCGAGCTGTCGGAAATTTCATTGCCAACAAAAACCATGAAGCCAGCACCAAGTCTTGTAATCGCAGCGTGCGCGCGGCCATTGGGATCTTGAACCAAAACTTCTGCCAAGCCTGTGATCGTTGCGGAGGCACCGACAGCAAACTCTCGCAATTCTCTGACGCCGGCCGTCATGGGATGGGGGCGGATGTCGGTCAAAAAAAGATCCCTAAATGGATCGGATCTGGCTTGAATGCCAGTGCTTTCAAAAAGCTCGTTTATACGCTGCATCGAGCTAGGATTATCGGCCTCACACAAGACCCCTGCACCAGCCACGATACGCGCGCGGAGAAGTTCTAATTCATTGTCTGTAAAGCTGCCAATAGCATCATCAACGATGATTGCATCCACAGCTGCCAAATCCGCACTTGTGAGTGGTGAGCTCAGAGTCACAACAGCTGCCCCACGGGATTGCAAGTCACGCAAAAGAAGGGAACGATCCCATATGGTACTAAAGGCACCGATGGTCCTGCCACTCAGTGAGTCCAGCGGCAATTCTAAAGCCGGCGCCAGGTTCGTTTCCATGGTCTTAAACGAGGATCTAGAACCTTCTTCGAGTGCTTTAGAACCCTGCTTGATCGGCGCTTCTGGCAGCCTGTAGAGGTTTTGAGCCGTTGCAGTGTTTGTTGAGCGATTGTTGGTCTTCAGGTTCCATGTTAATGCGGCTGTTCCTTCATTTATCATCTCCACGACCTGACTTTCCTTTCGATTCACATACAGCTCCGCCTGGACGGCAGTTGGGCTGAGCTGCAGTCGAGGTATTCCCAAGGAAAAATCCACACCCTCCGCTCCTGGAGGCGCATTTTTTGTTACGGCGAGACTTGGAACAAAGCCAGATGCTGAGGCACGAATTTGATAAACTCCATCCGTTAGTGTGGCCGAGTAGCGTCCGTCAGATCCTGTATCGATCGTTCGATTGGTTGGACCATCGAAAGACACCGTAGCACCTGATATCGGACTGTTATCGCTTACCCGTGTCACTCTTCCGGCGATGCGAGAGGAGGTGTATAAATACAGGGTCAAACGATGCACGCTCTCCTTCTGCTCCGGTCCATATCTGAGCGTAATCTGGAATTCTTCTGCATAAGGAGTGAGCGTTAAAGCCCTAGATTGCACCAAAAAAGGCGTCGCCGATTCTAACAATTGACCGGCGACTAAATTGCCTAAATCAACGCTTCCGCGAGTGATGGTATAGCGAGACGCTTTGGAGCTACTGGTGAGTGTGGCTTTGACGTTTTGGGCCAGCTCAGTTCCGCGATTTTGCACGGTGAATCGTAATGCTAAAGCTTCTCCAGGATTGCTAATGCCATCTCTATTTCCCCCAGCTTGCTCCTCAATGGTGGTGACGCTGATAATGGGCCGCGGCCCCGCGGAATCCGCAATCAATCGAGCCACATTCAATCGGCCACCTGAAACAGTGGTGCTGGTAAAGGCTGGCAGCGGATCGACGGTCTCTAGAAGCTGCGTCTTGATTTCAGCCAGCGGCATCGTGGGCGCTAAACTCTTTAATAAAGCCACAGCGCCCGCCACATGCGGTGTCGCCATGGACGTTCCGCTAAAGGTTGAGTATCCACCATTACGGACGGTGCTCAGGATGGAAGACCCTGGCGCGGCTAAGTCCACATTGGTCCTGCCATAGTTGGAGAAACTTGATCGTGCATCACGATCCGTACTAGCCGCGACAGAGACGATGTTATCTGCCGCATAACTGGCAGGATATTGGGGAGACAGATCCAAGTCGCTTCCATCATTACCGGCGGCTGCAATGAATAGTTGATTCGCCTGGCCTGCATTCACGATAGCTGCTTGTAGCAACGAACTAAAACCACCGCCACCCCATGAATTAGAAGTTAAATCTACTCCCAGAGTTCGTGAATAATTGACGGAATCAATGGCATCCGAAGTGACCCCACCACTGGGTCCTAGAAACCGAATGCCAACGATGGAAATCTGCCAGCAAACGCCCGTGACACCGGATCGGTTATTTCCCACGCCCCCAATCGTCCCAGAGCAGTGCGTGCCGTGATTGTTTTCATCCATCGGATCATTGTCGTCAGCAAAAAAGTCCCAGCCATCGGCGTCATCAATGAAACCGTTGCGATCATCATCCACTCGGTTGCCCGCAATCTCCTTGGGGTTACGCCACATGTTTGAGACTAGATCAGGGTGCGTCCGATCCACGCCAGTATCAATCACTCCGACAAGCACTTCTCGCGATCCAGTCGTGAGATCCCAGGCCTCGACCGCATCAATGTCAGCATCTACGGTGCCACCAGTCTGACCCGTGTTATGCATGCCCCAGAGCTGCGAAAAACTCGTGTCGTCTGGCAGTAATGTCGGAAACACCAAGTAATCACGTTCCGCGACTGCAACCTGCTCTGGTGTCTGAGGGAAAGCTTGGCGAAATGCGGTCATGATCCGGTCTGCCGTATCCAACGATTCCTCCGCTACTGCGATTAGTGTCACGGCGGTTGTCTTCAAGGCATGCCTGAGCGTGAAGCCATGCTTTTTCGTCCAATCAGTGACTTGCTGCGGTCTCACACCCACGGGGAACTTCACCATTGCATGATCTGCCACCGAGAACTCACGACGCACGGGCTGCAGCCGCCCATCAGCATCCATCCCGAGCGTGGTTTCTTCCCGCACCAGAGGGTATTTGAAATCCGTGCGCCAAAGTCGAATCTCTTTAGCCGGCTCTTTACCGCGTGCCTGAATTTGACGTCGGTCCAGCATCACTGCGTCTTTGAGCAGGCGCTCTTGATACAGATTTAAGGAGACTGGATGAAACGCTCTAGGTGTGTCAGCCAACGCTGGCCGATCTGGCTTTTTGGCTTCTATCTGGGGCACCAGTACCGCTTGTGTTTCTGCTGGTTCATTTGAGGAGACGAAGGCTACTCTCGTCTGGATGGACAAGTGGCTCGGACCTCCATAGTACCAAGAGATCACCGCTGTCATGACAATGCCCATACACAAGGTATAGGTCCATAGTCGTTTGCGGAATTTGTTCATCACCAGTTAAACAAAGACATTTCATAGGGTTTTTTCGCTCAAAGCAAGAATAAAAAGCGCCCTATACTGGGTTCATCTTGACTTCGATTTTGATCTCAGTCCATGCTGACTGACCATGACTTTATCAAATCGAATACACCTACTATTCTGGTGCTTCGTCTTTACCCAAGGGAGTGGACTGGCTCAGGAACTGCCAGATTGGCAATCTGCCGCACTGCGGTTGGAGGCAAATCAGGCTGCGCGCCTGCTGAACACTCAGCAGCTACTTATCAATGAACTCGGCATTCTCCATCATTTAGCCATCAAGAGTGGTGACATTCCACAATCAAATGTCCTAGCGACTGAGGTAGCTTTGGCAGAGGCCGATCTAAATCTTCTGAAAAAGGGACGCGTACCAAGCTTTGCCGGTGTACAGGCTGAGAAAGTGGACTGGCTGCGCGCTGCGACTGGAAAAACATGGGCACTGGTAAACACCACCAATGTTAAACGTCTGGGCATACGTGCAGGCTTACTCCAGCTAATCGATGAGAAAACGGGTTCTATCATTGGCGCATCGATTGCGAGCACCCATCATTCGCCTGGGTTCTTTTATCAAATCACTAGCACACGTCCCTTCATTGCCTGCTTTTTTTCGCCAGATCTGAAGTCATTGCACTACATGACTGCAACTGGTCTGCCTAGCAGCATTAACATGGTTGGTCAGGCGCTATCTCTCCCACCAGCGAACGAAAAGCAGCCGATCGAGGCTGATCCTACCGCAGATCTGACCTCCCTATTGCGCGGCAAATTCAAGAAGGGGGTATGCCAATACCTGGACGCTTTGATTCCGCAGCTTGCGGAGGCTGCAACTAAGGATGAAAAGGCCGGCTTGGCTTTGGAGAAGGCTAAAATGGAGCGTGCTGCGCTTTTTCAAACAAGACCCACATTTGAAAATCGGCCAGGTCGCGTTCCAACCAATTTTTTAGCATTGGCTGAGGGACGCACCTGGCGCTTTGGGAATAGTAAGACCCTTTCTAGTATTAGCTATGCCAACAAGGTCTTTAGAATCACCAACCCTGAGGGCCAAGTTTTCGTTTACCAAAACCCCACGGTGCTTTGGCCTGGATTTCTGACAATCACGCATCCGAACAAAACAAGGTATGCGCTCTGGTTTGAGGGCGAGACGATAGATAAGCTGCGAGTGACATCCATTGTCGGCCAATGGTCAGGGCATCTTATCGAATGATCGGTTAAGGCTCGCGGTAAGAGTCTTTGAGCAGCTTTTCAAGTTCTGCAACGATCTCAGGGTGTTGAGTGGCGAGGTTGGTTTCTTCTCCGATGTCTTTCTCCAGGTTGTAGAGTTCTCGGGTCATCTTGAGCTTCTTTTTGGCTTTTTTGTCAGCCCCGGTATTTTGTTGGATGAGCTTCCAGGGCCATTTCAAGGCCGCATTTTTGCCGCCTTTCTCACCGAAGTACCAGCACAGATGAGAATGCTGCTTTTGGCCTTCTTGCCCTAGCAGCGTGGGCTTCAAGGAGAGGCCGTCGGTCTCGGCGGTGAGCTTTGTATCACTTAGGTCGGCGACGGTTGGCAGCAGATCCTGAAAACCGCTGACGTGATCGCTCACGGTACCAGCTTTCACCTTGCCTGGCCACCAAGCGACGAGCGGCACGCGCACGCCGCCATCGGTGAGGTCACGTTTGATGCCTTTGAAGTCGCCGTTGCTATTGAAAAAGTCGCTTTTGTGACCGCCTTCTTGATGGGGGCCGTTGTCGCTAGAAAAAAGGACCAGAGTATTTTCGGCCAGGCCACGCTGCGTCAAGAGATCCATGACTCGGCCGACCTCCTGATCAAGATACCACACGAGCTGGGCAAATCCCTTCTCGGCATCTGGCCAGTCTTTCTCGGCAAACTGCCCATAGTCTGGGCACTCCATGCCATGCCCGAGTGGCGAGTCCTTGCCGGCTTCGTTGTTCGTGTGCGGGATGTTCAGGGCGTAATACAGGAAAAACGGTTTCTCTGGCTGGGCGGCGCAATCGGTCAAAAAGCGTGCAGTCTCCTTTGAGCAAAGCTCAGGCACCCACTGCTTTCGACCATCCAGCGGAGACACTCCAGTGCCGATCAGATCCGTGCCCTGATAGTCTGCCACCTCTTTTTGAGTGTTTGGGATGACGGTGTTGTTCAATGGCAGGATGTTGCCGTTTTGGATGATCGCTTTGGTGTAAAAATTGTGGGCGTGACTGGTGCCGACGTAGCCGTAAAACTCATCAAATCCTTTTCTTTCGGGGTCATTGAGTGGCAGTGGTTTGCCGAGGCCAAATTTACCAATGCAGGCAGTACGGTAGCCCGCTTTCTTCAGTAAGCTTGGGACTGTGACATCGCTGTCAGGGATCGTCCAGGGATCGTTACCACGCACACGGCCATGACCTGAATGCAGACCCGTCATGAGAACACAGCGTGAGGGTGCGCACACCGTGCTACCTGCATAGTGACGGGTGAATTTCATCCCCTCAGCTGCCATGCGATCGATGTTCGGGGTCTTCAGTCCCGACTTCTGACCATAACAACCGACATCCCCATAGCCGAGATCATCGGCCAAAATGTAAACGATGTTTGGTTTTGCCATGGCCTGTGTCACGGCTGCAAAAAGAGCTAAAAAGAGGTGTCTGAACTTCATGAGACAGCATCAAACGTAGCGCTGAGAGCTTTGCTACAGCAAAAAGCTCCTCTTGCGCGATCCTCAGGCTACCGCCAACATCGGCCATCATGCTTAAACTTGGACTCATCGGATGTGGTAAAATGGGCGGCGCGCTTCTGCGTGGCGTGGAAAAGGCGCTTGGACACGAGGCTCTCTCGGTGGCCTTGAGTGATGTCGTGCCTGCGGCAGAGGCCGCTCTCAAAGATTGCCTCACCTGCCAAGTCACGATCGGCAGCCCCGTAGGGGTGGCCGCCGCCTCTGACGTCATCCTCCTGGCGGTGAAGCCTAACGACATGCAATCTCTGTGCAAAGGACTATCCGCCGTGCCAGGAAGTCGACTTTATCTGAGCATCGCTGCAGGTTTGAAGGTGGCCGATCTTGAGAGTTGGCTTGGAAGTGGGCAGCGGGTGATCCGCTCCATGCCAAACACGCCTGCTCTCGTCGCCACAGGTGCAGCCGCCTTCTCACGCGGCACTTCAGCCAGCGCTGAAGATGCTGCTTTGGCCAAGAAGATTCTAGGAGCTGTGGGCACAGCCGATGAGGTTTCGGAAAAACTCCTGGACGCCGTAACAGGCCTGAGCGGCAGTGGACCCGCTTATATTTATACCGTGATCGAAGCTCTGGCCGATGGTGGTGTGCTCATGGGGCTCCCCCGCACAGCAGCGCTGACGCTAGCAGCACAAACGGTGGCCGGTGCTGCTAAAATGGTGCTGGAAACAGGCAAGCACCCAGCTGTGCTTCGTGACGAAGTTACTAGCCCCGGTGGCACAACCATTGCAGGTCTGGAGCAGCTAGAGTCTCATGGCTTACGCAATGCACTGATCCAAGCTGTGCGCGCTGCCACTGAGCGCAGCTTGGCCATGGGCAAATAGTCTCACGCAGCGAGTTCACCGGGCTTTCCCCACTCCGCATCCGCATTCATAGAACGACGGAGAAAGTCTTCGGCCTCTTGTGTGTTTTTGTTTGGGTCCAAGGGAAGTCGCATGACCATCTCCATCCCATTAGGCTCTAAGCGACGCGCAGTGACGCTGCCTCCATGCAGATGCAGGGTCACGTAACAGGCCATCATATTGACGCCAAAGTCATCTGGCTTCCGACTACGCGTATAAAACGGGTCAAAGAGATTGGCCGCCACATCCTGCGGGCCTCCCCAGGCGCCATTATCAGCAAGTGAGATGACGACATACTCATCACCCTCAGCGTCTTTTTCGATTTGGGCTTTAATCAGCACCAGATCGCCTTCATGCAGATGCGTGATCTCTTCGATAAAAAGCAGACGCAGCATCTGTCGGAAGCGTTCTCCATGCACCAGCAGTGGCGGCACATTGGAGCTGACTTCCAGGTTAAAACGAATCTTTTTGTCTTGCAGATGCTGCTGGTAAAGAGCTCGTGCTTCTTCCAACTCGGCAGTGAGATGGATCTCATCCTCGCGCTTGAGTTTTTTGGCATAAGACGCATGGGCTAGATTCGTCAGCAGACTCTGAATACGCTCGATCTGGGACTGTGCCTGGCCCTGCATCTCGATCCAAAACGAGGGGTCGCGTGGATATCGCGCGTCGATTTCCTCCATCAGCTTCATGGGTGCCAGATCAATGAAGGCCCGCACCACAGTCAGCGCATTGCGAATGTGATGATTCAGGCCCTCTGCCATGATGCCCATGCCCATGACCTTATCCGTCATCAGCTGAGTTCTCAGATTGCCTGCTTTCTCACGCAAAAACTTATCCCGATCTTGAAGAGCCTGATAGGCCTCCAGTCCCTCTTTGAGCACCTCACCCAGCTTTTCTGGCTCGATAGGTTTATGCAGATAACGCCAGGCAGCACCTTCATTCACAGCCTTCACCGCGCTCTCGTAGTCCGTGTAGGCAGTGACCAGAATGCGGATGATATTGGGCTGCAATCGCCGCGCACGTTCCATCAACTCCACACCGCTTTCACCGGGCATCCGCTGATCCGTGAGAAGGATGCCAATGCGCACGCCATGAGCTTCCAGAAGCTTGTAGCCATCAGCTGCATTGGTGGCCGTATGGATGACATATTCATCCTCAAAGCACTGACGAAAGTAATGCACGGCGCGTTCTTCATCATCCACATAGAGGATGTGAAAGGGGCTGAGAAGAGTATTCATGGGACAGTGGGTGGGGTTTGAAAATGAAGAATGAATTCTGTGTATGAGCCAGCCTGGCTGGCGGCCTCGATCCGCCCCCCCATGCCCTGCATCATGCGATAGCAAAGACTCAGGCCCAGGCCCATGCCTTGACCCACAGCCTTGGTGGTAAAGAACGGGTCAAAAATGCGCTGAAGATGCTCTTCTGGGATGCCCGAGCCATTGTCGCGCAGGTAGAGACGGATGCCGGTCGCATCTAGATCACTGCTCACGATCACCCGTGGATCAGCACGGTCGGCCATGGCATCTAGACTGTTTTGGATCAAATTGATCAGGATCTGAATGATGTGATTGTCATCACCCAGCACGATGCAGTTTTCAGGCATCTGCACCAGCAGTTCGGCCTTGGCATCAGCGACTTGCTTATTCATGAGCCGTGCGGCTTTGGCCACGGCATGGGACAGATTCACCGGAGTAGATCCTTTGTTTTCCGGGTGAGCAAAGGTGCGTAGATCGGAGACTATGTTTGCCACTCGATCCACGCCTTCTCCAATGTCGAAAAGGATCTGATTGACCGACTCGGCGACTTCAGGCGTCATTCCCTTGGATTTCTTCTTGAGAACAAAAAGGGCCGACTTCACAAAGTTCAGCGGATTGTTAATCTCATGCACGATTCCTGCGCTCAACCGGCCAATGGAGGCCAATTTCTCACTCTGAGTCAGCTGAGCTTCCGTTTCCCGCAGACGTTGTAGCGTCTGCGTGAGCTCTTCATTCCGATTCCTCAGCTCCTCACGCTGAGCCTCCACTTTGCAGCGGTTCACAAACTCCAACAGACGAATCCCATGATGTTGGCGGCTCCCAAAGTACAGGATCACACAGGTCAAAAGGATGAAGAGCGTGTTATTGATGAACAGCCCGATGGACCTCAGATCGCCATTGAAATGCAGATTCGGCACCGTGGCAGCCAGGTAGCAGGCCAGTACCAGGCCTACAGTCAGACCGATCTCGCGGAAGGTCCAATGAAACACAAAGGAAGTCCCCACCAAGCAAAGCATCAGACCTGCATAATAGCCTGAGCTGCCATCTCCCGTGAGGAAGATCATAAGACAGATCGCCATCGCTGGCAGCAAAGGTAGTATTACTGGGTAAGCCCGATGAAACCTTCCTGCCCAAGGCCGCTCTAGCGATAGCAGCAATGGAATACACAAGGTTGAACACATCAAGCGCAGCACCAAAAAGCTCCATACCTGCTCCGGATACGCCAACCAATCCAGCACGGAGCAAAACGGCACCAAAATCATCACAAACCAAGCACCCAGCCGCGCATTGCGCAGATTCAGTTCCTGCAGCTCAGCCTCAAATCGAGCAGACCCCTCAGCTGCCTGCAGCACTGCAGGATCAGCAGGCGCATTTTGAGTCTGCGCCATCTCCATACCCTCACCCACCGCATGGAAATGCAGAGGCGTGGTCACAGGAGCTGAGCTAGAAACAGACGACATTTATGGAAAGTATCATTATTATACTCATCCTAAATATCAACGCAACCTCTGTTTTGCGGGCTGGCGCTTTCTATCCACCGCTAAGACTATTTGTCGTGTTCAACTGTCGTGCTTTCTGAGTGTTGTCTGGGATGGGTAACAGAAGGTGAAGCTCGCTGATGCTTCTATAATATTCCATCTGTGGACGAGAAGGATCGATGCCAAACTGCTCAATCATGGCCCCGATAGAGGGTCCGATCTGATCGGTCTTTGAAGTCCAATCGAGCAGCTTCACGCGTGCACAGCATCCTCCCTCAACCTCAGTGATCGGAAATCCAAGTTCAGCAAATCTGCGTTCCTCGATCTCATTGTCCGGCAAGAGCCCCGCATAGTAGTCCATGCTGTCATCAGTCTCGTAAACAAGACCATAGAACTTCCTGCCTTTGAGCGACTTCAAATGCGATTCAAGGGATCTGAAGGCAGCTCGATTCCCTTCAGGGAACTTCGCCGATTTGGAGGTAATCAACCGAAACTTTGGTTGTGTGATGATGGTCGCATTCATGTTGGCAGTGGACTCATCACGACTGTTATTGGCGGTTCTTCAAAATGCCGATGATGCCTAGAGCCAGGAGTGCGGCACCAATCAGTCCGATGACCACGAACCCAAGGGTAAGCTGCCCTGCTGAAGCTCCAGTGGCCATGCCAAAAATCTGAAGCTGTGTGCCTGGTGCTGCATGGGCAAAGGTGTTCTGATAAGTGGTATATGAAAGGATGATCACAGCTAGGCCGCAGATGATCCGAAGAATGGATGAAGTTGAGTTCATGGGCGAGTGGCTACGAGACGTGGGTTTGTTTAGTGCTGCTTTTCGGAAAAGGCTTCGCCTTTTGGCCGAACAGTTGAAAGTTTAACAAGATTGGGAATCGAAGAGGAACTTTATCTTTAAGTTGGCAAAGGTTTGCAGAGTTTGTTGCGGGCTTTCTAGCCTGCAGGCTTTGGAATTCCGAGAAACAACAGTAAACCCTGGCCAACGGCGTCGAAGTCCCGCAAACCTAGATTCGCGACAACTTAGACAAGATAAAGTTCAAACTTAGACAAAAGGTGAAAAAGCGAAAATATTGAGACAAAACATTGACAAAACTTAAATTGTCTCGAGAATGCAAGTCTAGTTAGTCGGTTTGTCTAAATCTCAACTTCTGCTGCGCTATGACACAATGCCTCGATGAAAATGCCCTGGAACTTCTCGTTCAAGAAGACATGCGTTTGATCCAACTGATCTCTGAAAAAGATTCTGCGGCTTATCAGACCTTCTACAAAAAGTATTCTGGTCTCATCTTTGCTGCGATCTCAAATGTGCTCAATGATCACCATGATACTGAGGACGTGATGCAGGAGGTACTTGTGCAACTTTGGAATAAAGCCCACCTCTACGAACCACGTAAAGGTAAGCCCCTGACCTGGCTGACTACGATGGCCCGCAATCGTGCTATCGATCGCATCCGCTCCAAGCAGCGCCGCTCACGGCTGAATGACGATTTTGAGACAGAGAGCAAAGGTGTCCAACCTGAGTTCGACGAATCCGGTCTGGAAGCTCTGGAAATCAAGGAAAGAGACGGCCTAGTAAAGCGTGCCGTGGCCAAATTGAATCCTGATCAACGTGAAGCCATTCAACTGGCTTACTTCAGCGGACTTACCCAGGCAGAAGTGGCTGAACGTCTCAATGAACCACTCGGAACTGTCAAAGCCAGAATCCGCAGAGGCGTGAATAGACTGGAGACACTCATTAAGCCGCGCATGGTCTGAGATATTTGATGACTGAACTTACCAGTTCAGGCGTTCTCTCTCCATGAAAATTGGTATTACTGGAGTCAGCGGCATGATCGGGCAGGGGCTAGGTGCCTTGGCTCTGGGATCAGGGCATGAGGTCATTGGTTACTCCCGCAGGCCCTCCTCCCAAATGCCCCTAGTGACGCGATCCATGGTTTCATCTGCCACGCAGATGCTGCCAGAGACAAAGTTAGACGCCTTAGTGCATCTAGCGGGAGAATCTCTCTTGGGTCTATGGACGGCGGCAAAACGGGAACGCATCTGGAAAAGCCGCGTGGATTTGACCAAAAAAGTCATTTCGGAACTGCGCACTTGGCAACCAACCAATCGCCCCAGTGTATTGCTGTGTGCCTCAGGCATTGGATTTTACGGGGATCGCGGTGATGAACTGCTGGAGGAAAACAGTCGCCAAGGCACCGGTTTTTTAGCCGATCTTTGTCGCGAATGGGAAGCCGCTGCGCTGCAAGCACGCGAGCTTGGCGTGCGCGTGGTTTTGCTGCGTACAGGCGTGGTTTTAGGTCAGCACGGTGGGGCCTTTCCGCTCATGAAAACTGCTTTCCGTTTCGGTCTTGGTGGCAATTTAGGTTCTGGAAAGCAGTGGATGTCATGGATTCATGAACAGGATCAGGTCTCTTTGATTTTATGGGCCATTGAAAATGCCAGCGTCGTTGGCCCGATCAATCTTTGTGCTCCGAATCCCGTGACCAATGCTGACTTCACTCAGCAATTGGCTGCGCATTTAAAGCGCCCTGCATTTCTGCATGTGCCAGCTTTTGCCCTGAGACTGGCCACACGTGGTCTGGCCCAGGAAATGCTTCTCAGTGGTCAGCGAGCGTTTCCTCGCATTGCCACAGATTTGGGTTATCAGTTTGCTCATTCAGATCTATCGGGTGCCTTTGCAGCGCTAGATAGCTGATGCTAAACTTCGCCCACTTGCCATGTCCGCCGCCCAGACCACCATTGCCGTCATTTATGATTATGATCAGACGCTGAGTCCGACGTACATGCAGGATGAGACACTCTTTCCGCATTTCGGCATCAATCCGACTCAGTTCTGGAAAAAAAGCCGGGAGCTGGTGGACAAAGAAGGCTACGACGGGGAGTTGGCCTACTTAAAATGCATGCTGGATTATCTGAGCATGGACCGCCCGACCAACGATGAACTACGCACTCTGGGAGCTAAGCTGCGCTATTTCAAAGGCGTGCCAGAAGTCTTTGAGGAACTCAACAACACGCTGAGCAATCAACACCGCACGCTCGGCATCAAGATCGAGCATTACATCGTCTCTTCAGGGCTGAAAATCTTGCTCGATGGCAGCTCGCTGGCCCCTTACGTAAAACGCATCTTTGGCTGTGAATTTGGCCAGGATCAGGATGGCCGCATCAGCTTCCCGAAGCGGGTGATCAGCCACACCACGAAGACCCAGTACCTTTTCCGCATCAACAAAGGCATGTTAGAGCCGCATGAAGATGTGAATGATCACATGGAGCCAGATCTGCGTCCGATTCCGTTCCAAAACATGATTTATATCGGAGATGGACCCACAGACGTGCCTTGTTTCACCTTGATGAAGCGCTACGGTGGTCATGCCATAGCGGTTTATAATCCTGAAGAAACCAATCGCTCGAGCTTCCGTAAATGTTACCAGCTGAATGCTCTCGCTGATCGGGTCAAACACATCGCACCGGCAGATTACCGCGCCGGTAGCCATCTGAGGTTGTTGCTGGAGGAGATGATCCTGGACATGGCAGATGGCATCGTCCGCCGGAAGAAACTGGAGATCGAGGAAGGCACCGTCTCAGCACCGCATTTCTAAGAAACATCAGGCTAGAAAATGTCGGCTTATTTTGACTACAATGCCACGACGCCGCTGAATCCAGCTGCTCGTGAGGCTTGGCTCATGGCAAGTGACAAGCACTGGCACAATCCATCCAGTCTTTATCGTGAAGCTGGCATGACCAGTCAGGCATTGGAATCGGCTAGAGAGCGCTTAGCGGATCTCTTGGGCGTGGAGCCTGAGCGAGTGCTCCTCACTTCGGGTGCCACCGAGTCCAATAACACGCTGTTTGCCGGTCTAGCCAAATGCTTGGCACCCGATGCCTGCGTGGCCATCTCCGCTATCGAGCATCCCTGCGTGCGCGAAGCAGCGCGCGCTTGGTTAGGCCGTGCGCGTGTCATTGAGATCCCAGTGGATGCGGAAGGTCTCGTGCAGCCTGCGATGCTGAAGCAAATTCTGGAGACGGATCAGCCTGCCTTAGTTTCCGTCATGGCGGCGAACAATGAGAGCGGCGTTCTGCAACCTTGGCAGGAGCTTTTGGCTTTATGTCGAACGGCCGGTGTTCGCTTCCATACGGATGCAGCGCAATGGATTGGCAAGCTGGAAAGCACAGACTTGGGTGCTTGTGATTATATCACTGGCAGTGCCCATAAATGGGGCGGCCCAAAGGGTGCTGGTTTTTTGATCGTTGCGGATGCCGATGAATCATTCCCGCTGTTTCATGGCGGCCCTCAGGAGCAGAGCAGACGCGCGGGCACGGAGAATTACCCCAGCATTGAAGCCATGGTGACGGCGCTAGAAGTGCTCACTTCTAATCTGACCAGTATTGGCGAAAAACAGACCCTTTTCCGAGATGATTTCATTCGTGAAATGCAGTCCCAGTTTGCAGGCCTGCGAGTGATCAGCGAGGGCGCACCGAGACTCTGGAATACCGTCCTGATGGTCATGCCGCGTCATGAAAACCTGAAGTGGCTGACTCGACTCACCCGTCTCGGATTTGCCATTTCCACAGGCTCAGCCTGCAGTACTGGCAAAGAAGGATCATCGGTGGTCGTGCAGGCGCTCGGTGCCAGCTGGGAGGAGCTGCGCCGCGTGGTGCGCATCAGCGGTGGCTGGCAGACGACTGAAGCCGAATGGCAGGCATTGGCGGGCGCCTTTGTCCAAGCCGCTCAAAGCCTCGATGCTGGTGGGCGACCTGGGATTTGAGCCTGCGGCAAGCTGCTGAACGGCCCCGTTTTTCCTCCGGCCATAGTGGCTGTCATTTGACGACGCAGCATGGGCAGAGTGTTGATGAGTGGGAACGCTGCATCTCGTAACCAACCCAGAGGCAGCCAATCGGATTGGAAAAAGGGCGTCGTCCAGCGCGTGGCAAACTGGTAGAAACGCAGATGCCTGCGCCTCACCTTCGAGTATCTCGCCAGGGCTTCATCGAGCGGAAGCAGTTCGAGTGACTCTGCTAGTGCCGCCGCATCCATCAGTGCCAGGTTGACGCCCTGACCGAGTTGTGGGCTCAGTGCATGGGCAGCGTCCCCGAGTAAGACCACGCGATTGCCGTGCCACTGCTTCATGCGCACATCATGATATACCGCCGTTGCCACTTGATGATGGCTTTCGATCTGCGTTAAAAAGGATTCCGCTTGAGGTGAGAGTCGCAGAATTTGCTGCTTCCAAGACTCCAATGAGCCCTGTCGCCAAGCAGGAATGTGATCCAAGCGGATGCTCCAAAAAAGGCTGAGCAGATCGTCCCGGGTTCCGGTCGGTAAAAAGCCGTTTAATTCGCGAGTCGAGTCCACGCATTGCCAGAGAACGCTCGGATCAAATTCAGGTGTGCGCTCACCGATGAACCAAAGCGCTCCCCAAGGATAACGGCTGACGCGTGCAGGCACTCCACTCTGCTCGCGCATGGCAGAATGAGCTCCGTCACAGATCAGGATCAAATCATAGGGACCATGCCTCTGGATAGACTGATCATGCAGCAGCGGACGATCTGTTGAATCGCGGCTCAGGCGCTGCATTTCTGTGCCCCAATGCATCATGACGCCTGCCGATTCAGCAGCCGCCAAAAGCACATCCAGCAAAGTCGCGCGATGAGTGCCAGCACCATAAAAATCGTGACCCAGCTCGCTGTAAGGAAGATCCAGCAACACGCGTCCAGATCGAGTGCGGCAATACAGCTTGTTGATTGGCGCGATGTGAGGCAGCAGCGCCTCACTGAGTCCTAGCCGATGCATCACGGCTAGCCCTGTAGGCTGCAAAAGAAAACCAGCCCCAACACTCAGCTTCTTCTCCGCACGCTCAAACAGTGACACCTCATGACCTGCCCTGGCCAAAAAGATTGCCGCCGCTGGTCCAGCGGTGCCGGAGCCAATGATGGCGATGCGTAAAGAATCAGGCATCCATCCTGATCAACGAGAAGTTCTCTGCTGGCAATGAAGGAGTGGATTTACCGTGGTGGGTTGTTTGAATCTAAGAAGTAGAGCCAATGTTGCACAAAGAAGCGTTTCTCAGTGGGTAGCAGTTCGTCCGCTGTGCCGATTAGAGGCCGCAGAGAGGTGGACATTTGCAGGGTGACGATGGTAAAAATGATGATCCAAAGCTTGAGGTAGCTTTTGCTTTGTGACCCAAGACTACCAGCTGCGCCGAGTAGCAAGCGTGTTCCAAAGTACATGCCGATAATCCAGAAGATCAAAGCCAAAAAGCCCATGAAGGCGAGAGAATCCGTCGAGGTGCTAAAGACCCAGATAACCGGAGCAAAGCCAAGCATCAACAATCCACTCAAAGCTACCATGCTGAGAAGCACGGAGGCGATTTGATGCAGGCGGGCATTCAGGCCATCAAGAGCGCTGAAAATATACAGGCTGGGCAAGCAGATCAGGACGGCAACCACCATGCCAAGGGTGATTTTAAGCGGAGAAGCCCAGAGCTGAGTGCCGCCTGAGAAGCTTCCTAAAAGAAGGCCGAAAACGGAAAGTGAAATCAGGGTGATGATCAGCAGGCGTGAGGCCACTTCAGCATTACCCGATTGGCAGGCATGCAGTAGGCGGCCTGGATGCTTGAGTAGATTCTCCATGATATTAGAGAGAGTCATTGGGCCCTCCATAGGCTCGATCATGAAGGTGGAGGATTGTTTGGGCAACGTAGGTGATGTCACGGATGGGGGTGTTAGTTCTGGATTCATAATGTTAGCATGTTGTGGTTGATGGAACGATTGCGGTGAGGAAAATCAGGGTGCATTGAAGCGCTTCAGAGCCAGAAGCATCGGCAGGATCAGGGCCAGCAGACAGAGCCATAGGATGATGCTTGTGATGGAATCCGTAGCAGATGAAAGCATGGTCCAGACGGCCTCATAAAAATTGCCGTCGAAGGGATCATCCCGTAGAAATTGAACAGGCAGTTCTGGATTTCCAAAAAACGGCCGCAGGTTATAAGAAAGCTGCGCTCCGACAAAAAGATTGCCAGCTAGCCATGAGATGAGGGTGCGCCAGCCAATAGCCGTGCTGCCTGAAAAACTCTGGATCAGCCGCAACAACTTATGATTGGCCACGATGCCGGCAAAGGCGATGATAGCCGTGTTGAATAACAAAAAGAGACGATACCAATCGGAGGCACCAGCTTGTCCAGGTCGCGGGGAGTCCATAACCATAGCAATGATAATGGGACTGAGGGAGCCGACGATGAGGCCAAAGATGGCAAAGCTCATCAAACAGGCCATCAAGGTCTGCCTGAACGACATGCCTGAACCTAATAGCTGACCCAACATGCCATTGATCATGCCATTTACCAAGAGCGTGAAAAAGATGAGCAAGGGCATCTTGATGGCGACATAGACTCCTTGGAGCGGAGCGCGCCAGAGGCCCAGTCCAAAGCCATACGCAGCGCATCCAGCAATGATGGCCAGGATCAATGGTGTTACAGATTCAAGAGTAACAGGTTCTCGCAACCACGCTGCCAGCAGGGATGGTTCGCCACGCGCCAAGGTCTTTAGCTTGGGAAGTATGGCAGCTTGTGGTTTCATGACTTTGTAATGCAAAGTTATATACTTTGCATTACAAAGTGTCAAGACAAATAGATTTGAGCGTGATTCACAGGATGGCTGTCAAAGCAGCACGTTCAGCCTAGAAGCTAAAAAGAGGCTTGCCTGCTCCAGTCAATACCCTTGGTAAATTGGCTCGAATGCCCGCCTATGCGTTACTGCAAAGGAGTCGGACGTGAAGTCTGGAAGCCATAAGCAGGCATGTTACCTTTGGGGCTTTTGCAGGAAACAACCAACAATGAAGAAGCGGCGATCAAAGCAAGAGTGAGAAGAGTTTTCATGATAAGAAGAATACGGTGAAAGCTATCAATGGAAAAGCAAGTGTTTGCCATCAAGCCCAAGCTTGAAGTAGGCCAGAGGCTTTATGAAGAGTCTCCTCCCATTCTCGCTCTGGAATGCTGTCTGCGACGATGCCTGATCCGACATGAAAGCTAATGTGATCCTTATTTTGTACCGCAGTGCGAATGGCAATGTTCCATTGGCTGGTGCCATCAAAACCAAAATAGCCGATGGCACCGGTATAGAGACCGCGAGGATGACTTTCCAGCTCAGAGATAATTTCAAGAGCACGTTTCTTCGGCGCACCGCTGATGCTGCCACCGGGAAAGCAGGCTCGGAAGGCGGCTGCATGACTGATATCAGAGCGCAATGTGCCAGTAACGGTGGAGACGAGGTGATAGACCTGAGCAAAGCTTTCGACACGCCAAAGGTCGGGTGTTTGTACACTGCCAAACTCACAGACTTGGCCTAGATCATTGCGCTCGAGGTCAGTGATCATGAGCAGCTCAGCGCGTTCTTTATCACAGGCAAGTAAGTCGCGAGCTGATTGGGCGTCTCTATGGGGATCATCTGGAAAGCGTGGTCGCGTGCCTTTGATGGGGCGGGTGGTGATATTGCGGCCAGACATTTTGAGAAACAACTCAGGTGAGGCTGACATCACGGCGGTGTCACCCAGTCGCAGACAAGCTGCATGAGGAGTTGGAGAGATACGCCGAAGACGATCATAGAACGAAAATAAGCAGGCGGCAGCGGGCCACTCCGCCTGCCAAGGATGCGAAAGATTCACCTGATAAATATCTCCGGCTGCAATGTAGCCTTGGGCCGACTTCACGCGATCAACAAACTCTGCACGAGTCACAAGCGGCGAGAAGGTTAGCGAGTTCCTACCGCTGGGAGGCTGGATGTCCTGCAAGGTGGCAAGATCAAAAGAGCCTGTTTGGAACCAAGAACTCGAATCGTGATCGAATTTGAGGATACTAGGGTAAAGGCCCAACCGGAAATATCCGTCAAAATCAACCCAACCAAATAAGCCCCCTGCAGAACCATCAGCGGCCCCTTTACCTAGGACCGACTCAATTTCTGGCCAATCGCGGTCGATCTGTCCCGAAAAGATGCGCGTGGGCTGAAAAGCAAGCAAAGAAACGGAGCCAACCTCCACAACGGCACTGTCCAACCAGACAAAACCCTCAAGGTGAATTAGTTGCGCAGCCATTTCAGCCGGCGAAAGGTTAGAATTTAAGGGTTGCCATTGCGCCGAGGCCACTGGATTCCCCAAAAACTCAGCGGGAGGCGGAGCTAGAGTTTTGTTGGAAGAGTTTTGGAGCATTGACACTGCGGAGTGTGGACCGTACCATACGATTTTCCTGCGGCAATCGGCATGGCTATTCCATCATCCATTATTAGCGCTGAAAGGGGCCGTGCATGCAAGACGGCCCTTGGAATTCTATGCGCCTTGATCCTTATACAGATGGGCTTGATGGCTCGTCTGCTTTTTAAAGACCACCAAGAGGTGTCCAAAAAGGAGCCTGTTCCTGCGACACCTGTCTGGGCAGCACCGCCAGTGACTATTAGCCCGCCACCTGTGGGTCAGCTAGTTGCGCCGCCTGTGACAGCGCCCGTGGCATCGGCTCCGCCGGTAGGTTTTGGTCCACCGCCGATTGGCAGTTTTCAGACTCCTAGCGCTCCAGTGCCTGCGTATGCGCCGCCTCCAAGTTTTGCCAAGCCAGCGGTCGTGCAATCGGTGTCTCCGGCGTCTAAGCCGGCACCGAGTAAGCCAAGCGATTCCGTCTCTGGCATGCCACTGGCTGAGATGGTAGATCTGGCAAAACAAGTGCGCGGACTCGGAGATATGCAGGGTGCTTTGGAGGTGCTGAAACGTGCTGATCTGCAATATCCAGCCTCACCTGAGGTCATGTCGGAGACAGCTCAGTGCTATGAGCAAATGGGTCTCACGGAGAAAGCATCGGCGCTCTGGAAACAGCTCGCTAGCATGGATGCAGTGCGCTCGGCAGGGTTTGGAGATTTGGCCAAACGCAAAATGCAGTCGGGGGGCGGAGCGGAGACTTCTTCAGCAACATTGTCGGGTGATTTAACACCAAAAGTGCTGTCTCTGGGAGCATGCCAGGCCAGCCGTGATCCTTCGGTAGCCAATGGTGAAAAAGTGATTTTGCGGGTGCCCATTTTACGACAAGGAAACAGCGTGGTCGATCCTGCGCAGGTCGATATTGATGTGTATTTTTTTGATCGAGTGAATGGCGAGAAAGTCGCCCAGACCATCGCTGATGAACCGGTCTCCACCTGGGGCGCACTCCCAGTGGACTGGAGTGGCGCCGGGGAGGAACCACTCGATGTCGCCTACTTTCTGCCGGCACTCACGCCGGGTGAGATTGCTGCCCACGGACGCCGTTCCTATCACGGCTATGTGGTCCGCCTTTACTACCAGCACAAACTCCAAGATGTCTCCGCCGAGCCGCGTGATCTTTTGGATTTTGGTTCAAGCTCTGCCCCGACCGTGCCGGGCGGCGTGAACCCGCTGCTCCCACCATTAACGAACTGACGGCCTGCCCAGCAAGCCAAGATGATCCTACTTTTTCTCGATTCTCAATCTGCCACTCGTGGCGAACGATCTTTAGCTCTCAGTCGCCAACTCGACTGGGATGTGACCGCGGTCGGATCTCTAGCAGAGGCGAAAGCCTGGCTGGCACAAACCACGGTTTTGGATCTATTAATCACAGAGGCTATCATCGATGCTCAGAGCAGCGGATTTGAGCTGCGTGATGCCGCCTTAGCCCGTTTTCCAGAAGCTCGTGTACTTTTCACCACGCGCTATGACCTCAAAGGCTACGAAGATAAAATAGCCGGTTGGCCGGTGTTGCAGGATGCTCCTTTTACTCCAGGGAAGCTAGTCATCAAAGCGCAGGCAGCGCTTGAGAGTCCTGCGCCTACAGAGGCACTGCTGGCTGAACCACCACCCTTTCTGGCCCCAGGCACCATGCTTGGAAACTACCAAGTGCTTGAGCGGCTGACGCTGGAGAATGAATCCGAAACCTATCGCGCGATCCAAGTCACTGTACAACGTCCAGTGGCCTTGGTCCTGATGAGGCCCGAGCTTTTGAACCAGCCGGATTTGGTAGAAAACTTCAAAGCCCGTGAAAGGCTGAAGGCCTCCATCTCGCATCCTCGTATCGCACCGCTTTATGAGGCTGGTTCGGTGAACGGTTATCTTTTTTACACTCGTGAACTACCGCGCGGACGCAGCTTGGAGGATATCTATGAAGCTGGAGAGACCCTTTCCGAGCGCCAGATCACCGAGTTAATTTATGGTGTCTCAGAGGCCATGGACTATGCTGTCGAGCGTGGCAGTCATCATCGTCGTCTGAGCGAACGTGACATTTTTATAGACGCTGAAAATCAGGCAAGCATCGTTAATGTGTTCCGCCCGGGAGATAGTCGCACACGTGATCCGAAGGAAGAAGTCGCTGCACTGATGCGCATGATAGCCCCCTTGTCAGCGGAAGGAAAAGCGCGGGGTCTCGTTACGTCTCTCGTCGCAGAATCTAGGGATTGGTCCGGCCTTCTTGAAGCTCTGGATGAACTGCGCGATGCCATGCGCGATCGATCCATCATGCGCAGGATCGAGAAGGAAGAAATCTCACCCCAAGGCACCAGCGGTGCGCCTTGGTGGCTGTGGGTGACGGCTATTGCAGCGTTGTTTGTGGTTTTTGGACTTGGGAATTTTGTCGGAACTGTCACGCCAAAAGTAACCAGCAAGCCAGAGACCACGAGTCAGAAGATGATCGCCATTCCGGCAGGACCGTTTCAGTATCAAAAGAAAGAACGCAGGAATTTACCAGCATACTGGATCAGTCGTGATGAGGTCACCATCAATCAATATGCAGAGTTTTTGGCGGCACTGAAAAAAGCCCCCAGCATCAGCTATGATCATCCTGATCAACCCAAGACAAAGACCAATCATCTGCCACCTAAATGGGCTGACACTCTGGCTGCAGCCAAATCGGGTAGCACTTTTAACGGACAAGTCATGAGTCTAAACACGCCTGTGACTCAGGTTGATTGGTGGGATGCATTTGCCTATGCCAAGTGGAAGGGTCAGCGTCTGCCAACGGAAGAAGAATGGGAGAAAGCAGCTCGCGGAGATAAAGGCCTTTTATTTCCCTGGGGAGATCAGCCCTCTAAAGACAACGCCAACCTGGGCGACGATTACGACGCCAACGGTGCCAAAGGCGGCAATAAAGATGGTTATAATCTATGGGCACCCACCGACAGAAAGTCGGGTGACACGAGTCCCTACGGCATCATGGACATGGCAGGGAACGTTTCTGAATGGACGGCCGGTGAATTTAAAAATGAGCCTTGGCCAGCACACCCAGATTATCCTGATTTGAGAGTACCTGTGGTGCGCGGGGGACACTTCGCTCTAAAAAGCAGTCATGACTTACTCACCACGCGGTTCTTTGCAGAATCGGCCAATGAAACCACACTCGCACGTGGTTTTAGAACCGTCAGTGACACTGCCCCTGCAGGCATGAAGTAGCTTCATAGCTACGAAACAGACACGCATCCTTCTCGCCGACAATCACAGCGTTGTGTGGTTTTCGGGCCTTGCTGGCGGCGCCGTGGGACATGGAATTCGTGGAAAAGGCGTCACCGCTGCGCATTGAGGCCATGGCACCAGTTCAGTTGCCAGAGAAATGCCAGTTCTTTGATTTGATTCCAGATGATACATGGCAGGTAGTACTTGGTGACGTCTAGCGCCACTTTACCCGCGCTACCGTGGCAGTGACCGAGGCAGGAATGCCCCCATGACGGTAGGTTTTGCAAGGGGCTCAATCCTCAAACGACTTCCGCAGATCCACGGCGTCATTGAGATCGGTCGAAAGCTTGACGAGGCGCTGGAGGAGGTCTTTGAGCTTTGTGGCATGCTCGGGCTTGGCGGCGAGGTCCTGCATTTCCTGGGGGTCCTCGGTGAGGTGATAGAGCCGCAGCACTTTGGCCTTGGGATAGGCGATGAGCTTCCAACCATCATGCGTGATGGAACGTTGGAGTTCGAGGTAGGCCCCATAGACGGACTCGTAGCGGCTTGGCTCACCTTTCAAAAGCGGTCGCAGGCTGTTGAAGAAGACATGCACGGGCCTCTCCGCGCCAGCGAGATCGAGCGCGGTGGCCATCACATCCTGTAAATAGATCGAGGCGTCGTTCTTCACGCCTTTACCGACACCTGGACCAGCGACGATGAAAGGCACACGCACGCTGTGCTCATAAAGGTTTTGTTTGCCGAAGAGACCGTGATGGCCCACCGCGAGGCCGTGATCGGCGGTGAAGAAGATCCAGGTGTTCTCCGCCTGCCCGGAGGCGTCGAGACTATCCAGAATGCGTCCGACCTGAGCATCGAGATGCGTGATGAGGGCATAATATTCAGCGCGATGCGTCTTCACGGCCAGCTCTGTGCGCGGCATGGGCGCTAGGTTTTCATCCCGCAATTTATGCTGGCAGCCGATGGCATCCTTATGCGGATACTCAGGCAGAAAATTGAGTGGCATGGAGATTCGGCTGAGCGGATAACGGTCCACGAACTCCTGCGGTGCCTGCCGCGGATCATGCGGTGCGTTGAAGGCCGCATAGATAAAGAAAGGATCGCTGCCTTGTTTGGCATCGGCCAGGAAATCGAGCGTGTGGTTCGCCACCACCTCACTCCAATGCGTGCCGCCTTCCCAGAAACCGCCGAGAGATCGGTCAAAAGGGCTCCAGGTATCCGGCTGGCCAGCGATGGGGCGATTGTAGGAGGAGGGAACAGTCTTTGGCATGCCAGCACGGACATCGCGCGTGATATCAAAACACTTCGCAGCATCAGTCTCGATATGCCACTTACCGGTCATGTAGGTTTTGTAGCCAGCTTTCTTCATGAGCTGAGGCCAAAGCACGCCTGCCTTCCGCTCCGCATCGGTGGTCTTATGAATTTTGCCAGCGTTCCACACGCTGCGCCCACTGATGAGCATCGTACGGCTGGCCACGCACACAGCGCCGCTCCATGAGCCCATGTTATGGGCACGGGTGAAAGTGGTGCCCTTGGCGGCCAGGCGATCGAGGTTCGGCGTATCGATGTCCGTGTGCCCAAAGGCCCTCACGGCTTCATACGAAAAGTCATCGGCAAAGAGAAAGAGCACATTCGGCTTCGCCGCGAGCAATGGGGCGGCCAGGAGAAAAAAGAAGACAAGGGCTTTCATGAGGCCGTTTTAAACGCTGCGGATGATCGACTCTGTCAGCTCAAATGACGTCTCAGCAAGGGTGGGCTCCGCATGGCGTGCGAGGGGATCTCGCTGGTCACCTCACATGCCCCAGCCTTCCCGGTAGGCGGCGCGTTTCCAGAGTTTTTCGCCTTCGGGGTTGTCGATGAGTTTGCCGGTTTTAGGATCGCAACGCACCACGGTCTGGGTGCGGTAGGCGATGTTACCGAGATGGCACATCATGGTGCTTTTTTGACCTTCGACGATGGGGCTGTTGAGGGTGGTTTTGCCTCGGATAGCATCCAGGAAATTCCCCAAATGAGCGGGATCACCACCACCGGCTCCTTTGCCTTTGCCGATCTCAGCCCCTTTGGGGTCGTAGATCGTCCAAGAGTCGCGGGCGATGGCCATGGTGCCGTTGTCACCGTAAAACACGACCTCAGCCAGGGGTTTCTCAGCGGCACGAGGATGGCAGGAACTCTGCACCCACTCTGCACCTGCATGGCCGAAATCATAGACGGCGGTGCCTGTGTCAGGCGTCTCTTGCTCGTCTTGATAAAAGTAGCGACCGCCGTTGTAGGTGACCTTGGTTGGATACTCGCCTTTGAGACCCCAGCGTAAGATGTCCAGGGTGTGGATGCCATTGTTCCCCAGCTCGCCGTTGCCCCAATGCCAGAGCCAATGCCAGTCATAGTGAGCGTATTTTTTCACATCATGATGGACATCATTCGGCACTGGACCCTGCCAAAGATTCCAGTCGAGATCCGCAGAAGCAGGCAGGTCAAGTTGGGCGACTTTTTTGCGCGAGTTGTAATAAAAACCGCGACCAAAACGCACGTCACCGATGGCTCCACCATGCAGTGCGGCGATGGCTTCCTTCATCCACGTACGGCGCTGATTGCCCATTTGCACGACTTTACCGGATTTGAGAGTCGCCGCGACGAGGGCTTCGGCTTCGCCAGGGTTTTGACTGCCGGGTTTCTCGACATACACATGCTTTCCAGCTTGGAGCGCCAGCAGTGCCATGGGCGTATGCCAAAAATTCGGCGTGGCGATGAAGACCGCATCGACGGTTTTATCTTCGAGGATTTTGCGAAAGTCGCGCACGCCCTGACAGGAAGTCGCCTGCGCGTCTGCGACGACTTTGAGCCCTTTTTCGAGTCGCCCGGGATCCGTTTCTGCGAGGTAGGCGATCTCGACATCAGGCAGTTTTAGCAAGGCCTGCACATGGCCCATGCCACGTCCCAAAGCGATGACAGCGACCTTGAGTTTGTTTGTGGCCTGATCTGCGGCCCGGACTTTTGGCAAGACCGAAAGCGCGGCCCCAAGGCCGAGGGCGGATGATTGGGTGAGAAGTGTTCGACGATTCATAAGTGCAAAGATGAATCGCCCAGCAGCGGCTTTCTCTATCCCAAAGAAAGTCACCACCTTCGGTATTATTCTGGGCGTCAAACGGATGTCCCATGGCTCCGGCTTCCCAGGTACAGGAGTGAAGGAAACTTCTCAGAAACTCAGCCGCAGGTAGGTTCCGATGACGGACTCGTGCTGCCAGAGGGCGTTCACACGGCTGGAGAGGATCATGTAAAAGACATCCAAATCGGCATGGGAACCCGTCTTGAAGGTTAGGCCGAGCGGGATGAGGCGGTTTTCACTCCGCTGGCTACGGTGCAGGTCGGTCAGGCACTCGTTATTGGCAAACACCCGCGTCAGCGGTCCGAGCGGGCGGGGCAGTGACCAGGCGAGTTGAATCCTGTTACGCAGGCGGTGGGTGGTGAGTGCTTCCTCCTCATTCCAGCGCCATTCCATGCGGTTGCGGAACTCGATGGCAAGGTGAGGTGTCAGGTCAAAATGCGGATTCAGCTCCAGCTCCGGCCTGAACTGTGTGAAGCGGTCCTGCGTTCGGGTGTTTTCGATGCTCAGCAGCGAGAGGCCGATACCACCGTCCAGCCAGGGCAGGAGCGCATGCTTAAACCGCGGGCTGACGATCTGCACATAGGCACCGTCATCCGCGTCGAGGCGGTTGCCGAGAAAGAGCCAGACTTTGCTGGTATCATTGCGCCAGTATTCTAGCGCCGACCACGCCCACCACTCGTCTGCGCGGGCAGGGGTGACGAGGCAGAGAGTGAGAAGGATGAGGAAGCAGCGCACGAAGATGGACTTTGCCAAAGAACAAACCATGCCAGAAGTAGCAGTACAAACCCGATCATGTGACCATCTCTTGGCTTCCGACCGACTTCATTTGCGCAAACATCAAGCAGCTGCCAGTCCACCAAGAATCCTGTTTCAAGTGATCTACTTGCAAAACCCACGTCCTCCTCGTTCTGGCGAACGAGCCTACGAGGCGAGATGAACTCACTTGAACGGATTGCGGTCGGGCGCCTCGGCATGCGGGATGTGACCCACGATGCCTTTGACCAGCAAGTTCAGCGCCGAATGACGATGCCGCAGCCAGAGCTGCGTCTTTTCAGGTTGGGCTCCGAGGCGAGATTTTGGCTCCAACGCGGTGCGTCCAAGTGAGAGGCGCTCGCAGCCGAGAGAGATGCCGTCCTCAATCGTTGCTTGGAGCAGGCGCAGGTAAAGGGGTGCTTCCAGTGCAGCTTCACGATCAAAACCGATCTGATAACCCATTGCCGTCTTGCCATCACGCAGCGTATTGACGAATCCAACAATCGATTCCCCGCGTCGAATCACCGTGCAGCGCATCTCTTCACCCGCACATTCAGCAAAAGCGGACCAAAAACTCGATGTCAAAGTGGCGAGTCGGATCGGTGCATTCGCCTGCACAGATTGGTAAAGCTCATGCAGCTTCGGAGCCGCTTCAGCCACATGCTTGAGGTGCTCCACCGTGAACCCAGCGGCGGCCACCTCATCACGAATTTGCTTCGCCGATTTCCGATACTTGGATGCCAAGGCCGCCAAGTAATCGTCAAAACCGCGCCATCCTGCCTGCAGGTTAAGCACCATGTTCGGCTCCGTCTCCGCCATGCGATAGCCGAGCAGCTTCAGGGCAGGGAAGTGGTCTGCTTCTGTTGGGGTGATGTCTTTGATAGCGATGAAATCCGTTTCACCTTCCAGCCGAGCAGCACGGCGCATGCGGTAGAGCGCCTCAGCCACCGCAGTCCAGGCGGAGTCCTCGGCCACGTCTGGAGCAAAGGAAACTCCGTGGCAACCCCAGGACAGCAGATTGCCGCAGATCAGCACACGCTGGCGGATTTTACTCCGCGCTTTCCTTCCCAAAGGTTTCAGCCACTTTTCCTGCAGTGCAGCCTTTTTTGAGGCTGCGGCATGCGACATAGGTGTAAGCTTTTTCACCCGATCTCCTTCGAAGCTCAACCACTGTGCCGCCACCGCAGCTACAGGTGCACCATCGAGCGAAATCAGAGCATAGGTCGGCTCCAGCGTCTCCGGCCCATGCTGCTCCAGCATCTGCAAATAAGATCGCCGCAGGTGAAATCCACCCTGCTGCGCTGCCGCATCCCAAAGCGCCGGATTCAGCAATGCAATACGGTCCGCGAGTGCGATTTCATAACTAGTGGGGGTCCGCCGAGCACGGCGCGTCTCGGTAAGTTGGCGGATGGTATCCGTGAGGCGTTTCATGCAGTTGGGCTTGGATTGATAAGGATGGTGGAAGAAGATAAAATGAATGATCCAAACAAGGTTCCAACTGAAGAATAAAATCCGAAAAGGTGAATTCTTGATCGGATACACTCAATGCATCGCAGTCATCTTCTCCAATTCCGCCTGCACGCGGCGCTTCAGTTCAGGCGGTCCCAGCACCTTCGCTTTGCTGCCCCAGCTCAGCACCCAGCGGGTGATTTCCTCCAGGCCCGAGAGGTCGGCCTGAAACTCAATGACGCTGCCATCCGGCTTCAATGAGCGAATGGCTTGCGTGCTGTGCCACAGCCGCTCCCTGACCACGCGGGCGGCGTAGCCTTCAAAGCGGATATGCACCTCATGACTGAGCTTCTCTTCGCCAGCATAGCTCCAGACGCCAAAACCGCCACCGAGGTGGTCGTGTGCATTGAAGCGCGGATCACGCACGAACTTCGTTTTCAGCAGGCCTAGGTTCGAGATGCGTTGCAGGGCAAAGGTGCGCACCGCTTTCCGCCCTGGATCATAGGCCAGCAAATACCAGCCGTGCTCGATCTGACCCACGTGGTAGGGATGCACCGTGCGCTGCTCCGGTTGATTGCCGGTGAGCTTGTGATATTCAAAGCTCACCTCCCGGCAGGCACGCACCGCATCCAGCAGATCACCAAACAGCGTCACATCAGCTGGCATCACACCCGCTGCCTTCACGGAGAAAGCTTCGTCCAGCTCATTCCATTGGATGGAAACCTCGCCAGAGCAGGCTTCGGCGATCTTACTGAAGCTCTCGCTCAGCATGCGCTCCAGCCGCGTTCCCCGCAGTGGCTCCAAAGCATGACGTGCCAGGAACAGGGCCACCAGATCATTGCGCGAGAGATGCAGCATGGGGAACTCATTCACCGGCCTCGTGTAGTAGTAGCCGTGCTTGATGGCGTGATATTCCAGCGGCAGATCCAACTGGTTCCGCATGAAACTGATGTCACGCTGAATCGTCTTGGGCGTCACCTCAATCTCTGCCGCCAGGGTCGAGCAGTTCGGATACTTGCCTGTCTGCATGATCTTGTGAATCTCGAGCACCCGCCACATGGCCACTCGACTGGTGCCTTTGCGCATGACCGAGACGGGAAGGGGATCCTTGGCTCGTGATCTTCGGGAGGAGGATGCTTTGGACATGTTAGCGAAAAAATACCGCAGAAAGTTCAACTGTCGCCCCGCAAATGTCCGACCCCCTATGCGAAGCTGCACTTCACTATGAACCCACACCTCACCGAAATCGCCTACATCCTCGACCGCTCTGGTTCCATGCTGGACATGCAGGAACCCGCCGTCGCCGCCTTCAATGACTTCATCAAGTCCCAGCTCGACGTCCCTGGCGATGCCCGCCTCACCCTCATCCAGTTCGATGACTCCTATGAAGTCCCAGTTTCTGCCAAACCCATTCAGGACGTGCCGCAGCTCACCGCAGCCACCTACACCCCGCGCGGCAGCACTGCCCTGCTCGATGCCATTGGCCGCACCATCAAAGAAACAGACCGCCGCATCACCGCGCTGCCGGATTCTGACAAGCCCGGCAAAGTCATCCTCGCCATCTTCACCGACGGCGAAGAAAACGCCTCGCAGGAATACAGCGTCAAACACATCAGCGACCTCATCCGCCTTTACCGAGAAACCAAAGGCTGGGAATTCCTCTTCCTCGCTGCCAATCAGGACGCCATCGCCAGCGGCGGCGCCATGTTCATGGAGGCATCTCTCAGTGCCAATGTCAGCTTCAGCCTGAAAGGGATAAGATCCACAGGTGGAGCCATGGCCCGCAAAGTCCGCGCCATGCGCATGAAAAGCGGTGGCAACATGGATGCCCAGGCCATGGAAGACGACGCCAAGTCGATGAACGACATCCTGAAAGAGGAAGAAGCCAAGCCCTGATCCTCTTGAAATTAGAAACCTTAAACTTGGAACTCTGCCCCGCATGACCAATAGCCGCCGCCCCTGGCACCAGCGCCTCGCCCGAGCTCTAAAAGGCGACATCGCCGAAGGAGCCTTCGAGCAACTCAGCGGCACCACAAGCTTACTTTTCAAGCCCGGCCCCTGTGGCACCATCGCCTGAAGGTCATCGATCCGCGCGGGAACGAGGTGATGCGTGTGCATCGGGTGAAGAATGGAGGTTGACGAAAGGTTGACGGAGCGGCTTCTTACGTCGCAAACCAAAACAAAAAACATGCCTGAAACAATCGAACATGTGAACATCATGCTAGAGGGTCAGCTGCCCACACTGCGTCATGAATTGAAGCAGCTTTCAGTAGCACCCAGGAGGCTGAAAACGAGTGACGGCCAGATTTTTGAAATCGTGTACATCTCCAGTCATGAGCTGCCGGTGGAGACAACTTATGTGCATGGGTATCATTACGACAATGTTGTGATCATGAATGCGGACTCTGCCGCCAAGGCAGAAATAGTCATTGGTAGAGTCTTGGGCGGGAACGAGTTTATTGGGTCCAATGTGCTTGCTTATACCAAGCCGAAGGTCTTCAACCAGCCGCACCTGCAGAACCTCGTTCAGTCAGTTGGGCGTACCACGCGGTTTGGCATGGTGGTTGAAGATGAGCCGAAAAAAATCACGTTGTCCAAGCTGGAGGCGCAGTTGAAAAAATGGCTTGTTGTCTGGCACCACAGTAAGGAGTCCGGCCAGAAGAGTCATCCGCCTTATCTGGCTTTGAGGCACCGCCTGAGCGACGAAACCACAGGGCGTCTCGACGGTGGCAAGATCGCCAAGCTCTTCGGTCTTAGCACAGCTGAAATGGGAACCATCTGCGGCGTGTCCAAGCAGTCCTTCCACGCCAACTCCACCAGCAAAGGTATTCAGGAGAAACTGGAGCCGCTGGCCAAGGCAGCGCGGGGCGTGCTCTGGTGCGGTGGCGACGAAGCCAAGTTCAAGACCTGGCTCAACCAGCCTAATCCCGACTTCCCCGAGTATAAGGGCAAACAACTGACACCCTTCGACATGATCCGCATGGGGCATGCGCAAGTGATCGCTGACAAAGTGCAGAACCTCCTCACCGGACATCCCGCCTGATATGGCCGCCAAGACTCGCTTTGATGATGCGCTCCAGAAGGTTCCTGTCAGGGCCTTCGAGGAGACGTGTCATCGAATCGTGTCACTTCAGGCCTATGAAGCGGCCAATCCCAAGAGACTGCTTTATGATTTGGGGCCGAAGCTGAGCGCCAGCGGCCAACGTTTCAGCCCTCCGGGTGACCATGCCGGCCTGTATGTGGCAGTGGAACGGCTGACTGCCGGAGCCGAAATTTCAGGCTCAGTGGATGAGTGGAATCAGTCGGGCGGCGGAACATCGGTGGTCTTCAAGATGGAAGTGAAACTGGAGCGTGTGCTCGATCTTACGGCCGGCAGTGTCCTGGCAGCTTTGGGCCTCACACCGGCTGATGTGCAGAGCCAATGGGAAGGGTATCTGGCTTTGTTTCGCAAGGAACCGGTGACGTGGGAGCTTGGCCGTGCCGTGTTTGGCAGTGGTCGCTTTGACGGCATTCTGTTTCCCTCCAAGAAAAATCCGCCGGATGGGCGGTGTCTGCTCGTCTTCACCGAACGTCTCGCCAAAGGCAGCACGGAGGTGGTGTTGTTCACTGACGACGGCAGCGTGCGCGAACGTGTGCCCGCGTGATCTTCTCCTTTCCTCTGACTCATGCCCCGCGCCAGTCCCACCCAGCGCCCCAAACTCTCCGCCTACCACGACATCCACCACCGGATTGTCGAGTGGCAGCAGCACGACCCTGCATGAAGATCGGGACAAAAGACCGAGACACCCTCGAGAAGCGTTCCGGCTGCTGGCTCAAGGAACTTGCCCGCCAGAGCCAGACCACCGGGTTCGATCTGAAAGCGTTGTTTCCAACATGGGGACGGAAGCAGTGGCAGAATTCAGGCCTCTTTAAGAATGCTGTACTAGGCTCGGCGACTTAGCCAAGCTTCGAAATACTAGCGTCTAGGCAGGTCGCAGTGTTTGTTCATCCTCCCATCAGGCGTAGCGCTTGGAGGCTCCGCTCTAATTGCCATAGTGATACCCCTCACGACTTGGACGACTGTCCATAGACGAAAGATCAAAATCGTGGACAAGCTTGCGAATGCCCGTCCGCGATAAATCCCTTGTTCTCCTTGGCCTGAAGGTTCGCCAGTTAAGGGAGGCTGCTGGCCTGACTCAGGAAGTCCTCGCGACAAGGGCAAAGCTCGACATCACCTACATCTCAGGCATCGAGCGAGGCCTACGAAATCCGAGCCTCCTTGCCCTTCGCCAAGTTGCCGAAGGTCTTGGGATTAAAATCAGCCAGCTTGTGAAGGGGCTCGACTCATGAAGGCTTCCGCAACTAAAGGCACCTTCATCGATCTCTTCTGCGGCTGCGGTGGATTCAGCCTTGGCATGAAGAACGCTGAGTTTGAATGCCTCGCCGCACTCGACTTCAATCATGAGGCCATCAAAGTCTTCAAAGCCAACTTTCCTGAAGTAACTCATGCATTGGAGAAAGACCTCACTCAGTTCACCCCATCAGAGTTAGAGAAGCTTATCGGCACCCGCGAAGTCGATGTCATCGTCGGCGGACCACCCTGCCAGGGTTTCTCCCGAGCGCGGCAGAGGGACGGAGCCAATCACGGCCCGCGCATGATCGAAGACCCACGCCGCCAGCTCTTCCAGCGTTTCCTTGCCTTCATCGAGCATTTTAAGCCGAAGGTTTTTGTCATGGAAAACGTGCTCGGAATTCGCAGCGCCAGCGGCGGGGAATATTTCACCCGCGTTCAGGCAGAAGGCCGCAAGCTCGGCTACCGCGTCGTGGCTCGCGAGGAGCACGCTGCAAAGCTCGGCGTCCCACAGAATCGGAAACGCCAGCTCTTCATCGGCATCCGACTGGACGTGCCCGGCTATTTGGCAAACGAACTCAAGCCTGCTAAACGCGCTGTCTTACGGCCAACAGTGACACTGGGTGAGGCCATCATGGATCTTCCCGTGCTAGCGGCTGCCGATGGCGCTCAAGAGATGGACTATGATCTGTCTCAGCGTGCTCAGCACACCGGCGGAAACAATCATCACTTCATTCACCGAATTCTTGAAGTTAGCCGCGCGAATAAGCTCACAGCTCACGATTCTCGACCTCATAGTGCGCGTGATTTGAGAGATTTCGCCAAAATCCGTGAAGGAGAGAACTGTAAACACGCCATGCTTAAGCGTGGCGCTGAGTTTGAGTTTCCTTATAACAAAGAAACCTTCAAGGACCGCTACACACGCCAGCATCGTGATCGTCAATGCAGCACGATTGTGGCGCACATGAGTAAGGATGGACTCATGTTCATTCATCCCACGCAGAACCGCAGTCTAACTCCGCGTGAGGCGGCTCGTGTACAAACCTTCCCAGACTGGTTCCAGTTCCCTATCGCCCGCACTCATCAGTTTCGAGTGATTGGGAATGCCGTCCCACCTCTTGTCGCTGAGGCAGTGGGCGAGGCAGTGGCCCAGCTCCTAGAGTCCGCCGCCAGTATTGCCCATGGCAGTAGCGCCAAAGTCATTCCCTTCAAGTCGGCAACACGGAGCTCTTCCATCCCATCCAGCCAAGAAGAAGCCCTCGCATGGCTAGCCACCATCGCCCTGCTGACTCGCCAACAGCTCCGCAAAACTGACGCAACCATCTTCCTGCGCGGCTGGTACGCCCTCCTCTATCTCTACCCCGACCTCCATCCAGAAAACGCCACTGACCACGGTGAAACAAAGGAGAACAGTGCCGCCCACCCGCACCACCAGCTCGACCTCAGCCAACGCTACATCCGCAGCGGCTGGCCCGTCATGCTGGAGCTGTTAGGCCGCGAAGCCTGGCACCGCTACGATGCCAGCCTCATCAGCGACGACGACTTCTACTGCGTCGAGGCTCAGCTTGCTGGGTTCGCTGCCAGTCACTCATCAAAGCACAACCTCCTACGGGTGCTTCTTGCTTCGTGAAAAAGCCGCCCGCCATGCCGCCGCTTACCGAAGACATCCCTCCCCGTGCCTCCGTTCTCGCGGAGTCGCTTCGCGCCTTCGGTTACGATCTCGGCACCGCCATCGCCGATCTCGTGGACAACAGCATCTCCGCCGGAGCCGCGAATGTCTGGATCGACTTCACTTGGGACGGGCCGGACTCCTGCATCGCCATCACCGATGACGGGCGTGGCATGTCAGAGAGTCGCTTGCGTGATGCCATGCGTCTCGGCAGCCGCCATCCGGGAGAGACCCGCGCAGCGGACGACCTTGGCAGATTCGGCCTCGGGTTAAAGACCGCCTCCTTTTCTCAATGCCGTTGCGTCACCGTCCGCACGAAGGAGAAACATCAGAGTCCCGTTCTCCGCCGCTGGGATTTGGATCACCTCGCCAAAGCAGACGCTTGGCAGGTGCTTTTGCAGGCTCGACAGGACTCCGCCCAGCATTTCCAGAGGCTGGACGCCCTGCCCAGCGGTACCTGCGTCCTCTGTCAGCAAATGGACCGCGTCATGCGCGGGGTTGTGAATCGGGATGTCTTCATCGAGCGCTGTGAGCAGGTGGAGCAGCACCTCGCTCTCGTCTTCCACCGTCTGCTGGAGCAGCCGGCACACCTGCGGCTGTTCATCAATGAGCACCCCGTCGAGCCCTTTGATCCCTTCTTCATCGGCTTCGCCACACGCGAGCTGCCGCCGCATCACCTACAGAGTGCCGGCGGCACCGTCCATGTCGAGCCCTTCGTCATGCCGCATGAGTCAAAGCTGCTCGATGCCGAGGAAAAGAAGCTCGCCGGTGATCCGAAGGACTGGACCGCCCGCCAAGGCTTCTACATCTACCGGCAGGACCGCCTGCTCGTCGCCGGTTCGTGGCTCGGCTACCGCGACTGGCGGAAGGACGAGCGGCATAAGCTCGCACGCATCCGCATCTCCCTACCGAACACCTCGGATGAAGACTGGCAAATCGACGTGACCAAAAGCAAGGCACGGCCACCTGAGTCCCTGCGGGAAAAACTCCGTCTCATCGGCAAGAGCACGCGTGAAAATGCCCTCCGCGTCATGAGCTATCGTGGCGAACGCCTCACCACACCGGGGACTAGAAGTGTCCGGCACGTCTGGGATCAAATCGTCCATCACGGACGCACCACCTACCTAGTGAATCGCGAACATCCAGCCATAGCCGTCCTGCTGGAGGACCGTCAGCAGAAACCCGGCGTCGAGGCGATGCTCAAGGTCATTGAAGAAAGCATCCCCGTAGCTCTTATCGCCTACCAAAGTCAGGAGGAGCCAGAGACAACGCCTCAAGGCTCCACCGAGCAGAATGTCCAGTCCATCAAGGCCATGCTCAATCAGGCCTGGCATGGACTGCGCTCCAAAGGACTGCGTAATGAAGAGATCCTAACCGCCCTCGCTCATTGGGAGCCCTTCAATCTTTACCCCGCCCTCCTCCAGGAACTCCGGGAAAACCCACCCGCACAGCAATGATCGACCTCAATGAAGCCGAGAAGCAGGCGCTCGATTTCGCCAGCCGTGCACTTCAAAGCGAATCATCCCGCACTGAGGAAAAAATTCGCCAATTGGTCGAGGCCGCTGCCGTCATGGCGTCCGTCTCAAAGCCAGGCATGACAGTGAATGTCGAAGCCCTCATCGCTGAGCTATCTCATGCTGCTTCTGTCTGGACTGAGCGACCCGCTGTATTGTCGGATGGGAAAGTTCAGCCTTGGTGGATCGAGAGAAAGGGGCAGATCGAACCCATGCGTTTCTGGCGGCGCTACCGTCGCTACTTGGAGCAGGAAAAGAACCTTCGGGATAAGGACCTTGATGCCGTGGATGAGCAGACTGACGCCATCATTGACCGCATCCAGAACCCAGTGGAGCCCGGTGAGTGGGACGTGCGTGGAATGGTAGTTGGCAGCGTTCAGTCTGGCAAGACTGCGAACTACGTCGGTGTCACCACCAAGGCTCTCGATGCGGGATACAAGGTCGTCATCATTCTAGCCGGGATTCACAACAATCTGCGAGCACAGACTCAGGAGCGAGTAGATGAGGGCATTCTTGGCTTCGATAGCCAGCGTCGGCTTGACCCTGACCGTGCTGATTATCGCATCGGTGTCGGCAAGCTGTTAAAGACGCCTGAGTTGGGCGACCCACCATCTATCACGCCGCTCACCAACAGTGCCGAGAATGGCGATTTCACGCTTGGTGCTCAGAAGGTGAATGTGAGCCTTGCTGGTGGTCCTATTATTTTGGTGGTGAAGAAAAACCAGACACCGCTCAAGCACATATTGAAATGGCTCGAAGTGGCAGGCGGGCAACTTGGACACCACGCCGCCGGAGCGCGGATCACGAAGCTGCCGCTTCTGATGATCGATGACGAGGCGGACAACGCTTCCATCAACACCAAAGACAGGCCTGGAGCGCATGATGAAGAAACCAACATCACGAAGATCAATAAGCTGATTCGGTTGATTCTGAATCGCTTCGAGCAAAGCAGCTACATCGGCTACACGGCCACGCCATTCGCGAACATCTTCATTAATCCCGAGGCCGAGCGAGATGATGAGGGGAAGGATTTGTTTCCACGAGACTTCATCGTGAACGTCCGCCCAAGTTCGCGCTACGTTGGCCCAGCGAAGGTCTTTGGATACTCGCGCGATCTCGACACAGGAATTGATGGCGTTCAGCCGCTGCCCATTGTGCGCCCAGTCAGTGATCACGAGGACTCGTTTCCTGCCAAGCATAAGCAGGAGCACAGGCCTGAAAGCCTACCTGCTACACTCAAAGAAGCCATGTTGGCGTTTATCCTAACCTGCGCCGCCAGACGAGTGCGAGGACAACGCAAGGTTCACAACTCCATGCTGATTCATGTGACCCGGTTTATAGGCGTCCAGAAGCAGGTCAAAGAACTGGTCGATAACGAGTTCCAACGGGTGAAGCGCGCCATCAAATACGATAAGGCCGATCATCCTGTCTGGAAGTCACTGCGGGCGCTTTGGGATAGCGACTTCCTGCCAGGTTCGGACCAAGTCCGTGCCATTGATGGCGATGCAAGGCTGACCCCGCTACTTTGGGATGATGTTTGCGCTGAGCTGTCGGTCGCCGCAGATAAGGTGGTTGTGAAGGAGATTCACGGCGAGAGCAAAGAGGCCCTCGATTACAGTCGCCAACCAGAAGGAGTTTCCTTGATCGCGGTAGGAGGAAACAAGCTCTCGCGTGGCCTGACTCTAGAAGGCCTGAGTGTGAGTTACTTTCTTCGCTCGACCCGCATGTATGACACACTCATGCAAATGGGCCGATGGTTTGGCTATCGTGATGGCTATCTTGATCTCTGCCGTCTCTATACCACTGACGAGCTACGAGATTGGTTCAGCCACATCGCGCTCGCAGAAGAAGAGTTGAAGCGTGAGTTCGATCACATGGTAGATGCCCGGTTGACACCTGCGGACTACGGCCTGCGCGTCAGGCAGCACCCAGATGGAATGATGGTCACTGCGTTGAACAAAATGGCGCACGGACAAACCCGTGAGGTGACTTTTGCCGGGCAGCTCGTGCAGACAGCATTCTTCACACGCAACGTGAAGCGCCAGCAGGGCAACGCACAGCTTGTAGAGCGTTGGCTTTCCGGACTGTCTGCTTTCCGCAGTTATGATGATGGGCATCTACGCTGGACGGCCAGTCGCGACCAGTTGACCTCCCTCCTCAATGACATCCTGGCTCCTGGATTCATCCATGAGAAGTGCAGCAGGTTCGGCCCTGAGTTGCGGATGTTTGTCCAAGCACAAGAACAGGCTGGCGGACTCCTTGAGTGGACCGTGATCGTTCCAAAAGGTGGACAGAAATCCGCCCAAGTAGCGGGACGGCCTGTGAACCTGACCAAACGCTCGGATGTATCAGAGTCCCAAAATTACTACAGCCTGAGCAAGGCTAATGTTCAGGAGCCGAAACATGAAATGCTGGACCTTGAGGAGATAGACCTGACTGAGGAACTAGCTGCGGAGCTATTCGCTAAACTCGAAATACGTGAGTCTGCTGCATCAGCAACGCCTCTCATCAAACCGGGCGAGGAAGTGGATGCTGTGAGGGCGTGCATCGGCCAAAAAGTTTCTAAAGCGGTCGATGCTCTCGCAAAAGTTCGAGGACATGCCGCCGTTGGCGCACAGCGCGATGAAATGAGGCAGCTTCGTCCAGCAGCCAAAGGACTATTGCTGATTTACCCTCTCGACACCTCCGGTGTGAAGGAATTGGGAGATGCGCCCTTCGTGCCAGCCTTCGCCTTAAGCTTCCCTGCGACGGACAAGGCTCGGCGAGTTTTGTATCGAGTGAACTCGGTCTGGATCGAGAAGCAGCTCGCGAGATTCAACCTGGAGGACACCGCGAATGAAGACGATTGGTGATATGTGGAAGGAGATCGAGGCCGATCTGGAGGCTCAAAAAGGTTCTGCCAACGGTCCCGGTCTGCTGACGCGCTTGGCGACTTCTGAGGCTGGGCAGCGGCTGAGAGTCGGTGTCGAATGGCCGTCAAAGGCCCGCGTGTTGCTTTTCTCGGCTCAGGCATCATCGTTGCCGCCGAGAGCAGCTTGGCCCGAATGCAAAGGTCTGGAACTGCTGCTGGATGCAAAGCCCAGCGGTGAAGCCTCATTGATCGTCCGCCTGCGTGACCTTCGCGGGCAAGATGTGTTCTCTGTCCTTGCCGAAGACCTAGCCCGTCGGGCTGTGGGTGGCTCTGAGGCAGAGGCCGCACGCCGAGTATTGTCAGCGCTCGGACGCTGGCAGAAGTTTTTAGCAGTTGCGGGTCGCTCTCTTTCGGATGAAGCACGGCGCGGATTGTGGGGAGAGCTTTGGGCACTAGAGCATGTGATGTCGGCTGCTGTCGGAATCGAGGCAGCGATAGGTGCTTGGCGTGGGCCAGCGGGAGCACCGCAGGATTTCCAACATCAGGGCACTGCGGTTGAGGTGAAGACACGCGCAGCGCGTTCGCCTGCCGTGGTGCGCATTTCGGGAGAGCAGCAGCTCCATGAGGCTCCCTGGCAGAATCTTTTCCTCACGCACATCGCCGTGGATGAGCAGGACGGCGCTGGCGAAACCTTGCCACAACGCATCGCGAGAATCAGGAGTCTGGCTGCTGCGACGGCTGCCGCCGAGTTATTCGAAGACGCCCTAGCTGACGCAGGCTGGATGGAAGCTGAGTCGGAGAAACATCAAACGCGCGGTTTCATCCAGCGAGAGCTGGATGCCTTCCGCGTAGCGGCTGCTTTTCCCCGGCTGACACCGCTCCTGCTGCCGCCAGGGATCGGCGGCGTGGTCTATGATTTGAGTCTGGATGCCGCGCGGCCTTTCACCGTGCCGATGGCGGAGGTGCAGCAGGCGCTGACTCCCGCTCCACACTGACCACGCGTGCCATTCGCAGCGACACTTTACCCCCACACAACGAACATGGAACTGACTGAACTGGCGAACTATCTGGATGAAGAAGTGCAGGCCGCCTGCGCCGGAGACAAGAACATCGAAGGCCCGGAGGATGGCTTCACCGAGGTGATGCTGACCTATCTGGCCGAAGGCAACGAAGTGGATGCCTGGGAGCTTGGCTACGCCAAAAAGACTGGCCGCAGGAATGCCCCAGCCTTCAAGATCAATGCCTGGAACCTGCATGAGCAGGGTGGGGATCAGGAAAGCAGTGCGCCGTTGTTGGACCTCTTTGTCTCCATTTACAAGCCGGGTGCCACCGGCCAAAGTGTGTCGAAGAGTGAAGTTGCAGAGCACTTTGAGCTAGCGCGAAGTTTTCTTTCCCAATCTCTCACGGCCTTTGGCGGTAAGCTTAATGGTTTGGAGGAAAGCGCCCCACCCTATGAGGCGACGACGAAGATCTATACCCACCGCGACGATCTGGATACGGCCCGCATCTTCCTCCTGACGAATGGTGTGGTAAAAGCAGCGGAGGAGAAGGATGCCGAGATCGGCGGGATCGACGTGAAGCATTACCTCTGGGACTTGGAGAAGCTCCGCCGCCTCCTCAGCAGCGGCCAGGAGCGCGAAACCATCCAGATCGATCTAGTGAAGAGCTATGGAGGTGCGGTGCCTTGTCTGGCTCAAGAGGATGGCACCGGCGAGTACACAGCTTATCTGGCCTTCTTCCCAGCCGCATTGCTCGCCAAGATTTACGGCGACTACGGCCCGCGCCTGCTGGAGAAGAACGTGCGCTCCTTCCTCCAAGCGAAGGGTAAGGTGAACAAAGGAATTCAGACAACTATCCGAGAACAGCCGCATCGCTTCCTAGCCTACAACAATGGCATCTCCGGCACGGCAGAGGCGGTGACGGTTTCCAAATCAAAAGACGGCTCATGCAAGCTGGAGCATCTGCGTGACTTCCAGATCGTGAACGGTGGTCAGACGACGGCCAGCATCTACCACGCGATGAAAAAGGAGAAGGCAGACATCTCACATGTCACCGTGCAGGTGAAGCTGACCGTGGTGAAGGAGGCTGCCAAGTTGGTCGAGTTCGTTCCTTTGATTTCTCGCTTCGCTAACAGCCAAAACTCAATCAAGGGAGCAGATTTCAGCGCGAATGACGAGTGGCATCAAAAGTTGGAGAACTTCTCCCGCACGGTCTGGGCACCTGCTGCCTCAGGCACGGGCAAAGGCACACGCTGGTATTATGAGAGGGCGCGTGGCTCCCATCTCGATGACAAGATGCGTGCTGGGACGCCAGCTAGGCAGAAAGCATGGGAAACGGAGAATCCGGTGTTTCAGAAGTTCACCAAAACGGATGTGGCGAAGTATGAGCAAACTTGGAATCAGTTGCCACACGCCGTGAGCAAAGGTGCAGAGAAGAACTTCATCGAGTGGACGCTCAGCCGTGCTAGAACGTCACCACCAACGCAAAAAGATTTCGAAAGGCTTGCGGCTAAGGCAATTCTCTTTCGTACCACTGAGAAGCTCGTCTCGCGTCTGGAGCAAGGTGGATACCGGGCGAATGTAGTGGCTTACTCTCTTGCTTGGCTGGCCCGGGAGACAGCTGGCAGGCTGGACCTAGATGCCATCTGGCGTCGGCAAAACCTGGACGAGCGGCTATGCGATGCGATTACCGAGATTGCCAAACAGGCGTTTGATCATCTCAAAGAGACTGCGGGTTCCAGGAATGTCACTGAGTGGGCCAAGAAGCCTGAGTGCTGGGAAAGCTTCCAGACCACTACGATCAAGCTTACTGACCTAAAGCAGTTCAACACTAAAGGTGAATCGAATGCCGACACGGACGAACACAACGCTTCCACTCAAGCAACTGCCAGCTCATGGGCGCAGCTTTATGAGGTGATCCAACGCCACAAACCCAGTCTTTGGCAGGACCTCGCCACATGGGGTGGAGGCAGTGGTCATCTCAAGAATTGGCAGGTCACGATGTGCGGCAATTTTCACCGCAAACTTGAGCGAGGAAAGAAACCAACCTTCCCAGAATGCAAGGCCGTGCTGGAAATCTTGGAAGCTGCGAGAGCCAAGGGATTCACTCACTGAGATAAGCGGAACGCATGAATGACTGGATGTATCAAAGTGCTAGGCAGTGGGACTCACTGAGAGCACACGCACGTTCCCAACGCTGGCCCAGTCAGCCTGGATTTACCGTCGCCTCATGCGCGGCAACTACGGGCAGGGAGTGGTATCAGACACGTGCGGCGGACACTGTCAGCAGTTTTCTCGCCATGGACGGTATAACGCTGGTCCGTTACCCCACCTTCGGGCGAGTGAAGATTCAGAATCTCATCGAAATCCTCAGCGCAGCCATGGGCGTCGAGCCTGACTCCGATCACCTCCTCATGGCGTTTGATCAGGCAGATAATACAGGGTCTGCGAAGAATCCAGAGACTGCACTTTCGAAACTACTGCCTGAAATTAGGACCTCCACAGAGTGCCTTCAACAGATGGGTGTACCTGCTGAGCTGCCGCTAGAACTTGTTCGCCTACCAGTTCGCATCCAGCATTACTGCGAGGAAAATCATCTGAAACTGCTGGGAGAATTCCTGGAAGCATGGGAAACACTGGGCGAGCCTTATTTCATGAACCTTCCCAATCTGGGAAAGAAGTCAGTAGGCCTTGTGCGTGGCTTTTACCAAGCCCTTCAACGCGGTGATACAGCCATAGTCGGCACTTGGATTCCCTTCGCTGTGAATAGCTCTGGACTCAGCCTTGCCAAAGGCCTAACCGCCGCCACGCTTGAGTTGCCTGAGCGCCACCGCGCGCTCTTGGAAAAGAGGCTGGTGCACGGGCAGACATTGGAAGAAGCAGCGGCAGATTTTGCCCTGACCCGCGAGCGCACTCGTCAGGTGGAGGCGCGGCTACTTAATAGGGTCGAAAAACTATTGGAATGGTTTCCACAAGAACAGGAGGCGATGCTAGCAGGATGGATGCAGGGAAAATCACCTCTTATTGTGCTTGGTGACGCAGTTCCAGAAACTGAGCGTGAACTAATCTCCGCTGCTTTGGGACGATATTGCAAGGACCGTCCCGAAGGTGCCGCACGAGATCTAGCTGCGGAAGTCCGTCTGGAACAATGGCATGAGCAACTCAAGCACCATCCTGACCTTCTTATCGAAGGAGTGGACATGGAAGAGTTCTTGCTTGCCGAGGTGCCTGAAGAATTCCGTGAGGAGTTGTGTCTCTCGCTGGATGGCTATGGGCGAATTCAGCTCGATCATCAGAAGGGCCGTGTAGTCCATACTGGTCCGAGACTACGGGATGTGGTGAAGGCAATCCTGGCAAAAGAGGATGACCCGATTCCCTTGACGTGGCTCCTCGAACTAGTGAAACAGACGCCAACCCACGGATATGTCGAACGTGAACAGATCTACCGTTACCGTAGCCAATGGAAATCCGATGATCCCGATTTCCCGCGAGACAAGGTGTTGTGGCATCAGTAAGTAAGAGTCTAGTTTATTTATTTCGCTTTCAGACAAGTTTTTACGATGGACTTCTTCACTCCGGCCAAGCGAAGCGTGGTGATGTCGTGGATCCGGTCGCGGGGGATCCTCAGCATGATTTGGCGGCTTGTGTCGCTCGTGACGAAGCTGGCTCCCGGCATCGACTTTCCTGAACGGCCTGTGGTCATGGCTTGAGTGGGCTGTCCTTGAGATCTCGGTTCTTCAGTGAGGGCCTTACACCTCACCGGCAGGCGAGCAGCAGGATGGAAGGTGCTTCGCATCTGGGAGCATAGTCTGAAGCCGCCTGGGCCGGTAATGGCGCGGATTCGCTGGGCGCTTGCTCGTTGGCTTCGAGCGAAGTTTGAACTACTCCAGTTTCCGAGCCTTGCGCATGGTCAGTAGCGCCCCGTTCCGTCACGCATTCAGCGAAGCGATCAAAGGCCGCTTTGTGTCGCCTTGACGCCGGTGGTGAGTCCCTTGTTGTTGATAATCATCCGCTGCAGATGAAAAAAATTCTTTTCAAGCCTCGATCTTTTGGCAAACATTGAGCCAGGGACAGCGAATTCATTCCCAATATCGCATCATGAAACACTCGCCTATTTGGACAGTCGAAAGCATCCTTGCAGCATTCGCACAGGCACAGGCTGACGCTTGCCCGCATGAGGCGCTGAATGCCGCGCATGATCATCGAGAGGCTTTGATCCCGCATCTCCAGGCAGCCGTGGATCAGGCCTATGTTCTTTCCGCAGCGGGTCGGCTTCAGCAGGAGGGAGACTGGCGGCCTCATTGCTTCGCCCTCCACCTCCTTGCTGCCTGGCGCGTGCCTGGCACCTATGACCGCATTCTTCAGGGTTTCATGCTAAAAGACCGCTACGACAGCCGCTGGCTCATGGGGGAGGCCTATCAGGATTGGCCGCATCTTCTCGTTACCACCTTTGATGGCGATGTTCCCAGGCTGCTGACCATTCTCAATGCAGAAGATCCACCGTGGCCAATTGAGCTGCGCCACGGCATCATCCTCACCTTGAGCGGAATCTATTACGATAACCTGGCGGATCGCGGGCTCCTCCAGGATAGCTTTGATGCCTTGCTGGATAGCTTGGATGACTCTCTGCTGCTCCAGACGATGATGGAGGAGATCGCTAAACTAAAGCTGCATGACCTATTGCCCAAAGTCTGGAAACTCCTCCGCACCAGTCCACTACGCAAAGAGCTGTCCAAATTTGAAGTCCAAGACTGTCTCGAAAGCACTTGGGACGCAGGCTTTACCGTGAGCGACGCTCCTAGCACGCCCATCCAAAACCCTCGGGAGGACCTTGCTGTACTTATCCAGAGCTGGCTCTTCTTTCTCCCGCCGATAAAACTGAGTCCTGAAGACGAGACTCACCCCAGGGTCCTACGAATGCGGGCTTATGAGAAAGAGGTGAGCGACTCTACCGCTCGGCCAACCGCCTTTATTTTCTACAAACGCACCCTCCCCTGTCCCTGTGACTCAGGCCTCCCCTATGGAGCCTGCTGCGCACAAAAATGAGACCATCCCCAGGGATGGTTTCTGGGACTCAGGAAAGAGGCGGCTGTCTGTAAACCGTCAAGGTAGCTCACTCGATATTTGGATTGGAGCTGTTCACCTCAGTCAATTCATAGATCGATCATTTTTAGGGTGTCGGTGGCACCACTGGCGGCTCTGGCTCCTCACCGCTCTCAGGATTCTCCAGCAGATCCTGGCGCATGTAGAGCGTCAGTTTCTCTGGCTGGCGTGGGAACATTTCCATGAGCTTGCAGAGGTTGAGAAAAAGCATGAGCTGCAAGTTTTCGCGTGCCATTTGTTTGCCTTCCAGAGCCACTTGTCAAATCTTCAGCAGTGCCAAGAAGGCCCGATCAAATGAGGAAAGCAGGAAGGCAGGAAATAGATTGATTCCTGTATTCCTGCCTTCCTCATGATAAGTGGATTGGCTTGTTTTTGAAAAGCTTCGCAAGAGGCTCTACCTGCTGAGCCGTTTCGGAAGCCCCTCCAAAAAATCAGAACCCTCGGGAAACTCGTTGGAAGACATTTCTGAAAACCAGACATCGTGGAATGACACTTGGGAGGTCGTTCCCAAAATCCGGAAGTCTCGGGGAAACGTTACGGAAGCTCCTCTGAAAACTCGAGGTCACGAAAAACCACTCAGGAAGTCGTTCCGAAAACTCAGAAGTGCTTTGGAACGAGTTTGGCGGTCATTCTGAAAAGTGGGAAGCCACGGGTGTGCGATGCGGGAATACGGTCCGCTTTATCGGGGAAGTTGGTCTGAAGCTGCCTGAGCCCCGTGATCGCTCGGATTCGCAGGACGCTTGCTGTGGACTCATGACGAGCCGCTGCATGTGCCTGTGGCTGTAAACGATTGTGAGAGGGAAGGGGAGGTGCGCTTTACCTTCATTCTGCTCCCTACCTCATTTTCAAAAATGCATTGCTTTCTAGCATTGTTTCTGCCATTTTTAGATGATAAATGGAATTAGCGTCGCGATTTTTCAAAGTTCCTGTCGGGTCTTTTTTCCTGCTAGGGCCTCGTGGCACGGGCAAGACAAGCTGGACGCAGCAGCATTTCCCCAGCGCTTTGCGGGTGGATCTTCTGGACCCCGCCACGCTGCGGGAAATGGCTGCGCGTCCAGAGCGCCTGCGCGAGCGTCTGGGCGGGCTGCCGGGCACTGAGACGGTGGTCATTGATGAGGTGCAAAAGCTGCCGGAACTTCTGGAGGTGGTGCATGGGCTGATCGAAGAAAAAACTGGGCTGCGCTTTGTGCTCACTGGCTCCAGCGCAAGAAAGCTGCGGCGTGGAGGAGTGAACCTGCTGGGTGGCCGGGCCACTGCCACCACGATGCACCCTTTTTTGGCCGCTGAACTAGGACAGGCTTTTCAGCTGGAGGAGGCCCTGCGCATCGGGATGGATCTACTGCTGGCCTTCCGTCTTCCCGTCTTTTCCCGCCGCGCCAAACGGGCGCTTGCAGTGCATCCGAAGTTTTTCTTTTTCGATGCTGGCGTCTTCCGCTCCATCCGTCCGGTGGGACCGCTCGATTCGACGGCGGAAATAGACGGTGCCGCGCTAGAAGGACTGGTGGCCCAGCATCTGCGCGCCTGGTGTGATCTGAGCGCAGGCGGGCACCAACTGCACTACTGGCAGACGGGCACCCAGGTGGAGGTGGACTTTGTCATCTACGGCGAAGGGGGACTCTACGCGCTGGAGGTGAAGAACACGGATCGTGTGCGCCCGGAAGACCTGCGTGGCCTGAAAAGCTTCGGCGCAGACTACCCAGAGAGCCAGCGCTACCTGCTCTACCGTGGCAAAGAAAGGCTGCTACGTGACGGCATCCTGATCCTGCCAGTGAAGGCCTTTTTGCAACAGATCGTCCCCAACACCTTTCCCGCCTGACCACCGTGGAAGACAAGGTCTCCTCTCTGCAAGCCGCCGCTACCTACAAAAAGCTCCTTAACTCGTCATTCATTCCGCTGCGCCTGCTTTCCGTAGCATCACGGCGATCAATGAAATCTCAGCGGGTGTGACGCCCTGAATCCTGGCGGCTTGGCCGAGGGTTGTGGGGCGGATTTCGGCTTCTTTTTTCAGGCTGTAGAAGCTTTGATTGGGCTCCATCAGGAGGTAAAGAGTTGATAGTACTCTTTGAAGTAAAAGACGCGGTTGCGGCGTCTGCCGGTGAGTTCGTGCAGGATGCCGAGCTTTTGAAATTCAGAGATCATGCGGTCTGCCGTCGGTTGGCTGATGCTGAGCTGGGTGGCGAGGCTGCTGCTACTGACGGTTGGCTTGATGTAAAGGGCCTCCAGCAGGAGCTGGGCATTGGCAATGCGTTTACCGAGAGTTTGCACTTGGGCCGTGGCGGTAAGCCTTAACTGATGGATGGCCTGAAAGGTAAGCACGCCTTTCTTGGCGGTCTCATTCACGGCTACGAGGAAAAAGCGGATCCACTGCGCTAGATCGCCACGCGTCCTCACGGCAGTGAGTGCATCATAATAGGCAGCTCGATGCTGTTCCAAATGGGCGGAGACATACAGACAGGGCTGCCGCAGTAGTCCTTTGCTGACGAGATAAAGAGGGATAAGCAGTCGCCCAATACGCCCATTTCCGTCAAGAAAGGGATGCAGAGTTTCAAACTGATAGTGACTAATGGCAATGCGGATGAGCTCTGGTACAAAGATGGACTCGTCGTGCCAAAAGGCTTCAAGGTCGCTCATCAGGGCAGGGAGATCCTCGTGATGAGGAGGTACAAAGACAGCATCTGCCAGCGTGGCACCGCCGATCCAGTTCTGGCTGCGACGGAATTCCCCAGGTGTCTTTTTCTCTCCTCGGGCACCTTGCATCAGGGTCTCATGGGCCTCACAAAGGAGGCGGTTTGAAAGTGGCAGAGTTTGAAGCCGCTGGATGGAGCGGTTCATGGCTTCGACGTAATTACGAACTTCCTTCCAATCGTCCCGCTTTTCAGGGCTGATTTCTTCTGGGTCTTCCTCCAGAGCCTCATCCATCTCTGTCTGCGTGCCTTCAATCCGGCTCGACGTCTGAGCCTCTTTGATGACATGCATCTGGATGAACCTATCCACATCGGGTACGATGAGTGAAAGGCCATTTAACTCGCCAATGTGCCGACTCGCTTCGGACAGTAGATAGTGAATGTCCGGTGAGTCCCAGGTCCATGAACAGCAGACGGGTGGAGGGGCAAAGCTACGATACTGAAACTGCTGCTTATAGATGCCGGGCGGAAAGTCCTCGATTTTCATGAGAGTTCAGAGTGGTCTGTTAGATAAAGAAAAGGGGCTTTCCTGAATGTAAGCTTTCCACTAAATAAAGAAAAGGGCATTTCCTTTATTTAGTGGGGCCCGTTAAATAAGGAAGTGAGGCTAGCGCTGGCAGTTTTGAACAAATGGGCAACCTTATGCATTGAGTTTGAGATGCCGCGTTATTACTCATTCGTCATGTATTTCCGCCGCGCCTGCTTTCCTTAGCATCACCGCCAGCAATGAAATCTCAGCGGGTGTGACGCCCTGAATCCTTGCGGCTTGGCCGAGGGTGGTGGGGCGGATTTCGGTGAGGCGGAGTTGGGCTTCTTTTTTCAGGCTGTGGACCTTCGTGTAATCGAAGTCGGGCGGGATGGCGTGGCCGTCCATGCGGGCGGTTTTGCCAATCATGACTTCCTGGCGCTGGACGTAGCCTTCGTATTTCAGGCTGTAATCCAGCTGCTGCCAGACGGGATCCGGGAACTCGGCGCGCAGCTCTGCGGGCAGCTTGCTGTGGTCGTTTTCGGTGCGGCGAATCCAGGAATGCAGCTTCATGCCCTCGTGGCTGGCGGTCTGGGCAAAGTGATGAGCTTTCACCAGTAGGTCGGCTTTCTCCTGCGTGAGGCGATTCCGATTAGGGCAGGTGAGGCCGATCTCAGCAGCGCGTGGAGTCAGGCGCAGATCGCAATTGTCCTGACGTAGCAGGAGTCGATACTCAGCGCGGGAGGTGAACAGGCGGTAGGGTTCGGTCACACCCTTGGTCACGAGATCGTCGATGAGCACGCCGA
>JAPLUM010000150.1 GCA_026397605.1 Verrucomicrobiota bacterium
CATGATGGTAAACATCATCTTCTGGGTCTTATCCACGGTGGCGGGCTGTGGCGTGAGCTTCATCTGAAGCACCATGGTGATCCCCATGATGAGCGGCAGCGGATTGATATCAAAGTGCGTTCCAAAGAGCGGCACACTGAAGGGGAAATTAAGCGTGTGAATGGTATCTGGCAGAGACAGATCCTTCACCCAGAGCCAGGGCTGACCACGCAGCTCGGCAGCATTTTGCAGCACGCTGTAAAAGCCAAAGAAAATCGGGATCTGCAGCAGCATCGGCAGACAGCCACCGACGGGATTGACGCCGTAGTCCTTGTACAGCTTCATGGTCTCCACCTGCTGCTTCTGCGGATCATCCTTATACTTGGCCTGGAGTTCCTTCATCTTCGGACCCAGCAGGCCCATGCGCTTCATGGAATACTGGGCCTTGGACTGTGGCCACCAGAGCACAAAACGGATACAAATGGTCATCAAGATGATGGCTACCCCCCAATTCCCACTCACGTCATGCATCCAGCGCATGAGCTGGGTTAGCGGGCTGCTGATGAAGCCGAACATGCCGTAGAACATGACGAAATGACGCTGACCGTCGATCTTCACCAGACGGTGATACTCTTTGGGACCAGCGTAGATGCTGTAGTTTTCCGTGACCGATGCAGCAGGTGCTAGATCGACAGGAGGCAGCCCCATGGCTGACTGGATGGCGTAATCTTTGGCAGCAGCCGAGAGATCTTTGAATTTGTCTGAACTATGATCTATCAGGAAGCGTGTGGCCCAGACCTTGCCGGGTTTATCTGTCGGTGGAGCGCATCTCAGCCTGCTCCGTGGAAAACCAACCTCCCGAGAAGGCATCAGTCAATCTTTGCGTCGCATCACCGGCATCGTTCCAGAAAAAGCTCGGTTTTAAGGCTTCATCCGGACGGATGGAGTTAGCAGCACCACTGTAGAGGTAATATTCCTCTGACTTGTGGGGGACTGCGCCGGTATTTGTCAGGGTAAGCTTCAGGTGAATGAGATGCTCGTCCGATTTTTCGCCTTCGCTCAGCACGTAAGCTTTTTGAACGATGATGCCATCGGCACTCGTCCCCTCAAAGGTGATGCCCTTGTCGCTTTTTTCGATGATCTTGTAGATGACGCTGTCATTACCAGCGGCCTCACGGCGCAAGGCTCCAATAGCCTCTTTACCGTATTGATTGAGAGTGATGTTATCGGTGCCAGCGAGTAGCACTTTGGAGATACCGGCGCCTTTATTGGTGAACTGCCAAGTGACCGTGCCACGGGTAATGGTGTGAGTTTCCTCGATGACTGGAGCGGGTGGCGTGACACCTGGCGCAGGACTAATGGTGGTAGCCGCTGGTGCAGCCGCCGATGGAGCGGCAGTGATCGCCGTAGTTGCTCCAGCAGGTGCAACGGCGGCGGGTGGATTTTGTGTCGGAGCTGCCTGCGGAATCTTATTGGCGAAATATATATTAACAGCAATGCCAATGCTGCAGAGGGTGATGGCGAGCCAAGCTTTACGATCCATGAGAGAAAATGTCAGATGTTAGGGTTCAGAATGAGAGCAGCACTCGGGGACGGGGTCATGACCTTGACCGCCCCAGGGCTGGCAGCGTAGAATGCGCAGGCTTCCAAGCCATGCACCTCTAAAAAAGCCATGTTTTTCCACGGCTTGAAGAAAATACTCCGAACAGGAGGGAGTGAAACGGCAACCTGTGCCAGGAAAGGCATGAATAACGGGTGAAATAAAAATCTGGTAACCACGAATGAGGATGCGGGTAAGCCGTTTCATGGGGCTAGTTCAGGATTGATCTTCTTCACCATTAAGCCCTGGCGTTTTGCCAGACGGACCCAATCTTGCTCCAACTCGGCAAAGTCAGCCTCTGGTGCACGCCAGCGAGCAATGGTAACGAACTGCCAGCCAATGGCCAGTTCCTCCTGGTGAGCTCGAATGATCTCACGCATCTGCCGACGGAGGCGATTTCTAACGACTGCGTTTCCGAGTCGCTTGCCCGTGATAAGACCAAACTGAAAGGCTGAAACCTCAGGGTCTTGCCGCATGGCAAGGACGAAAAACCTACCAGACTGGCTTCTCCCTTCAGCCTTGATCCGCGCAAAGTCGCGAGACTCCTTCAAATGAAGGCGTGAGGGGAGACGCATAGAGTGCGGACGCCGAGGTCCTGGGCAAATTAGGTGTGCTGCTGCACGTGGCGCTTGTAATGCACTTCCACGCCAACTGGCATGAGACGCTTGCGGCCCTTCAGACGGCGGCGGCGTAGGATGTCACGACCATTAGCGGTCTTCATTCGGGTGCGAAATCCGAACTGGCTCTTCCGGGTTCGCTTGGAGGCTTGATAGGTTCTTTTTGGCATAATCTAGTGGTATGTGGGAAGGCAGTAAGGTAGCCTGAAGCGCAAAAAGTGAGCTATCCAAAGAGGCCCACCCAGTCAACAGGGGGGCCGAGACTACTCGGAGCCTTCCTTTTGTCAAATGCGTGGTGCAAGGTTCTGAAACTTATTCACATTTTTGGGTCAAACTGAGCATTTCCACGACTTTCATTCACAAGACCATTGCTCTTTGGGCTATTTCTCACGTATAAGCAACGTCATGAATCGCCAGATTTCTTTCTCACGTCGTCGTTTTCTCACCACCAGCGCTGCGGCCTTCGGCTTTCCGACCATTGTGCCATCGTCCATCTTTGCCAAGGACGGACGGCCAGCGCCTTCTGATCGAATCACTGTAGGCGCCATCGGCTGGGGCACTATCGCGGGAGACTGGACGCCTTCCTTTTTGAACAATGACAAATGCCAAGTCGTGGCTGTGGCGGATCCTATGAAGGAATACGGGCACTACGGTTACGATGGCAAGGAAACCGGGGGGCGGGAGGCTGGGAAAAAAATCATCGATGCGCACTACTCGGAGGCCGCCAACAAGCCAGTCAAAGCCTGCGCTGCCTATGCCGACTTCCGTGAGATGATGGAAAAAGAAGATCTGGATGCCGTGCAAGTCTCCACACCAGACCACTGGCATGCTTACATGGCCATCTATGCGGCCCGCAAAGGCAAGCACATCTACGGTCAGAAACCGCTCGCACTGAACATCGGCGAAGGCCGACTCATGGCAGATGAGATCACCAAAGCAGGTGTTACCTGGCAGACAGGCAGTCAGCAGCGCAGCGACCAGAAATTCCGCATCGCCTGTGAGATGGTGCGCAACGGTCGGATTGGCAAGCTTAAGCGCGTCCGAG
>JAPLUM010000632.1 GCA_026397605.1 Verrucomicrobiota bacterium
CCGTGGCAGAGGCTCTGCCTGCGTATCAGGAAAAGATGAACGCTTGGGCCATCCATGACGGCATCGCCGCTGCCTGGAAAATCGTTTCCCACGCCAATGCCTTTGTCGATAGCACCAAGCCCTTCTCCCTGGCCAAAGACCCGGAACAGGCCGCACGCCTGGACAGCGTTCTCTACCACCTAGCAGAAGCCTTCGTGCATGTTGCCGTTCTCTTGAATCCCATCATGCCCACCGCCATGGCCACTGCCCGCACCCAGATCGGCTGGCACATGCCAGAGGGCTTCCTGCTCAGCGACCTCAAATGGGGCATGTTGCCCAACGGCCACCAGTTAGGCACCCCCGTGCCTCTCTTCCCCCGGCTGGAGATCGAAGCTCCTGCGGCTGCCTGATTTGAGAGCTTCCCCACAAGCGATGCGGCGCACCCAGAGCAAAATGAAACCTGTAACACAGCGAGACTGGGTTTTTGAGGTGATTTGCATGATCATTTTTGTCCTACTTGCAATCTATACGACCCACATGATCCACCATGACAGCCATGTGGACAGTTCGACCTATTCAAACCGTTCGCTGGCGCTTCCGGCAGGAGGCTTCTCGTTCGTGATCACGAGCTATTTTGCCATTCGCCTTGATATGATTTCCGGCATGATTCGCATCTTGTTGTGGCCATTCGCTTTTTTCGGGGGCTATCTCCTGATCGGCTTGCTCCTCATCTTCCTGAATCAAGTGTTCTAAACGCGTAGCAAGAAGACTGACAACCTACACAAGCTGAATAAAAGCAATGCAGGGCAACCTCTCATATTGCCTATTTCATGTCATCGACACTTCGCGCTCGCATTTGTCTGACCCCTATCGTTCTAATTTAAAAATGAGACTACTCCAACTATTTACCGTATTACCACTTCTTGTTCTTGTCACAGGCTGTGGTGAACCTAAAGCCGATCTTTCGGCACCAAAAACTCACCGGTCAGGAGCGACCACATTCGATTATCCAAAAAATTGGAAAATCACCGAAGAATCAATCGACCCCACGATTCATTCCCTTTTTGTTGAAACACCTGGCGATGCCCTAGTGATTTTTCAGTCTTTCCCAATTGATGGAGCAGATAGTCTTTCTGCTTTCTCCAAGGCGTTCTCAGACATCGCTAAAACGGAAACACCCATCGGGAAGATTGCGGGGAGCACTTTCACAAACATGCCCAAAGTCGATGGCTACGAATGGATTGAGGAAGTTTTTGACATCAAATTGCTAGGCGAGTCCGCTCCTCATCGTCGCATCTACTGCACCAAAAGTATTGGTGACAAACAGGTTTTTCTGATTTTTCAGGTATCAACCGAAGACTACGTTAAAACAGAAGCAGGTTTTAAGCTGATTTCGAAGTCTCTGCGAGGTCTTCAAACAACCGAAGATGAGCATGGAGAAAAACCAGCGACCGGCTCCGAACTGAAATGAACCGCCGCGCCTTTCTCCACACCACCGCCCTTTTCGCCGGTTGGTAAGATCAGGAGGGAGCAACAACTCCAACCCAATGATGCCATTTTTCACTCCGCAATCTGCCCCATCGCGGCGTGGTTACTAGCCAGGCCGCTGATGCGATTGCGGAAGGTATAGACATCCGCGCGATAGTAGGTCTCCTCATGCCAGAGCGGGATCTGAGC
>JAPLUM010000524.1 GCA_026397605.1 Verrucomicrobiota bacterium
GAGTGAGTGGATGGGAACTGTTGTAAAACATGGCTTTTCGGGAGAGCAGCACTGATTCTAATTAATTTGGAAGCACGAAAGATTCCAAATTACAGATAATTAAGAATACTTTAATACATAGAATCGAAACCCATATCAACCATGTAATTTCATTTTTTCTATTATTTGTGAGAATTTGAGACTCAAATTTTAGTTCTTTTGAACAGTGAATGGTTTTCTATGGGCACTCTCCAATTGAAGGAATGAGTCATTCTGAAACCAGAGTTCATCACTCAGATACCTACCTGCTTTCTTGCTTCCGGGCTTCAACCAGCTTTGACTGCTCATTATCTATGGAAGAACAACGCCGTATTAAAATTGCGCTCGTCGGAGCTGGAATGTTTGGGGGAGACGTCCATGCCAGAGCCTATGCAGACCTTCAGCGCTTTGGTATCGCAGGCCAATTGGCGCGTGTGGGCTTGGATGAATACTCTCGTGAGTTAGCTCCGGTACAGTTTGATCTCGTTGCTGTGGCCACCCGTTCTGAGCTATCCGCCCAAAAAGTAGCCGCTGCTTTTCAGGATCTCACGGGCCATGCCCCGCGTGTCTTTTTTGGAGATGCACCATGGATCGAGATTCTACAGGAGTTCCCCGATCTCGATGTCATGGCTGTAGCCACACCTGATCATCTGCACACACAGCCTATCCTAGCGGCCTTGGCTAAAGGAGTGCATGTGCTGACCGAAAAGCCCATGTGTCTGACCATTCACGAGGCGGATGAGATCATCGAACTCGCATGCGCTAAAAACTGCGTCGTCGCTGTGGACATGCATAAGCGGTATGACCCGGACCATCTACGTGTTCGAGATGACATCCAGAAGCGCATCGGGGCGCCGCTTTACGGTACCGCCTATTTAGAAGAGCCTTTGGAAGTCAGCACCAGCACCTTCAAGTGGGTCGAATCCAGCGATCCCTTTAGCTATGTCGGTCCTCATTGGACAGACCTCATCTGGAGCTATTATCGCAGTAAGCCGGTCTCACTCACGGCTGTCGGTCAAAAGAAGCGACTCATCCGCGACGGCATCAATGCCTATGATGCCGTGCAAGTGCGGGTGGATTTTGAAAACGGGATGAGCATCAATTTTCACAACAACTGGGTCACGCCGGCCGACTTTGAAGGTCCCGTGAATCAAGGCCACGAAATCGTCGGAGCGGATGGCAAGGTGGAGAGTGACCAGCAGTATCGCGGTTTTCGCTGGTGGAATCAGGGCGGCGGCACACGCACCAGCAATAACCACTTCACACGCGAAGTCGCGCGGCCCGATGGCAGCAAAGGTTACATCGGCTATGGGGTCGATAGCCTCACCGTCGGACTTGTCGCCATCTGTCAGATCAAGTTTGCCAAAGCCACGCGGGAGAGTGTCGCCCATCTTTATCCTACAGCAGAGGATGCCCGCATCACCTGTGCACTCGTTGATGCCGCAGCTCGAGTGAGGGATCTCAATTTCAAATACATGGCAGAGGGCAAAGGAGCCACCGTCACCGCACGCTTTGGATCAGATGGCATCACCATCATTGACGCTAATCGGATCAACGAGGGTCAGAACGCTGTGTTTGAAAAGATCTATGATAAGGCGCTATGAGGCTCGCGGCTTAGACTTCGCTTCCCTCAACTCCCCCAGCGTACTTTGAGTTCTACCTAGTCTCTGAGATAAATAGATGCCGGAGTGACCACTGCTGTAAAAGGCTGCATAGCACACCACCGCGAAATAGAGTGCATACTGAGCCCCAAAAAGCTCCATGCCCATCACCGTGCAGGCCAGTGGTGTCTTGGCGGCACCAGCAAACACAGAGATAAATCCAAACGCAGCGAATAAAGCCACTGGCTCATGCATCAGCACCGCCATTGCATTGCCCAACGTGGAACCAATGAAAAATAAGGGCGTCACCTCACCTCCCTTAAAACCAGACCCACAAGTCACAGCGGTAAAAACAGTCTTCCAAAGCCAGCTCCATGGCGTGGCACCACCTTCATGAAATGAGGCCAGAATAGAAATCTGCCCGCCGGGTGCAGTCTGCACGCCAAGGCCTAGATAATCCCTCGTGCCTAGAATATAAACCATGGCAATCACCACCAAAGCGCCAACAACCGGGCGTAGTGGAGCCCAGGAAACCGTGCGGCTCATCAGCTTCTGAATGCCGTGTGCCAGCTCAGCGTACAATCTGGCCGCCCAACCAAAAGCAAGGCCGGCCAAGGCGATCTTCACTCCAAACCAGGGCGTAAAAGCCACGAGACCTTTCATTTCGAGTGCATAGTTCGTATGCTGAATGCCCCACAGGGTGCAAGTGGCATGCCCGATAACACTCGCGATGAGCATTGGAACCACAGCCGCATACTGCAAGCGCCCGATCACCAGCACCTCCATGGCAAAGATGGCCCCAGACAAAGGCGTTCCGAAGACCGCACCAAAACCAGCTGCAATCCCAGACATCAACATCATCCTTTTGTCTTCAGGGTTGAGCGGAAACCATCGTGACAGCAGACTCGCTAAACTGCCACCCATCTGCACTGCGGTGCCCTCTCTTCCCGCAGAGCCTCCCAGAAGATGCGTGATGAGAGTGCCAATCAGAACGAGCGGTGCCATCCGCGCAGGAACACCACCTCCGGGCTGATGGATTTCATCGATGAGCAGATTGTTTCCTTTTTCAGATCCCTTACCAATCATCTGATACAGCCAACCAACGGCGCAGCCTCCCAGAGGCAAAAACCAAAGTAGCCCAGTATGCGCCCAATGCACCTGAGTCACCTCATCCAAAGACCACAAAAAGAACGCAGTCGCTGATCCGACGAGCAGTCCCACTGGAAGAGCCAGCATGATCCAGCGCAGAATCTGGAAAAGGCGTGCTGGGATGGATTGGCGAGGTGGGAACATCGAGTTTTCATCATACCAAACGAACTCTCATGCGCCAGCGCTGGCCTAGTCGCGTTTTGTTTTTTCAAACTCTGCCTCGGAGTATGTAAAGTCTAAACAGAAAAGTTTTGGGTGTTTTTTTTTGCTGGCAACGAGAGTGTGCTAGACCGATCCTTTCAAGCGCGTGGCCATAAGGGTTCAAGAAAAAGCCAGATTAGAATGGTGATAAGCGACCAGATCAAGGTTTTGGAGCGAAGCTGGCGACTCAGCTTTAGAATGATGCCGTGAATAAAAAGAAGGCATACAACCCCCACTCCGAATGGACGACGAACCTCTCTCCAAACGTTCAAAACACCGCTGTTTCCGTTATTAAGAATGTCGATCATGGCTCCGACTATGATGGCGATCAGGACACAAAGAAGTGTCTGGGCTGACACTTGGACTAATCTTGAGGCGCGCGTCGATGGGGCAAAAGGTGTGAAGCTCATTTTTCTGTAGCACGCTTGGGAGGATGCAGCGGCGACTACGACTTCCCTCCGAACAATTGGGGAAACGCAATGGCCAAGGCAATGATAACCACGAAATAAAGTCCGATTCCTGCAAGTCCAAGGAGGAAAGAGAGAAAAACAGAGAGCGGCGTCACACCCTTCTTTTTTAACAGGGCCATGGAAAGCCCATAGGCACCAGCGCCACACAGCCCGCCTATGGCACCGCCAACGGCAACCATCACGAGAGGCCAACCCGCTATGACATGCGCAGACGGGGGGAGTGCTGGTGTATTTTCTTGAGTTGTCTCTTCCTTCATGAGAATAGATTTGTGGTTAAGGGCTTGATGTAGCCAAGTTTTGTTGATTTCGTTAATGGGCTTATCGGCCGGTATTTGGTGACTTAAAGCTTATGGATGTTTGCATCCGTTGACGGCAGTTTGAAATCAGAATTCATCATCAGCCCGATTTTCGCCATTGGGACGGATCGGTTTTTTTGATGCCCATTTTTGGCTTCTTTGCAAAAAGTTTAAACTCTTGGTTGCATCTTCTCTGACAAAGCTATACTTCGCGCCCCGCATTCAGCGGGACCCTGCTCGGGTGGCGGAATTGGTATACGCGCAAGATTAAGGATCTTGTGCCGAAAGGCTTAGGGGTTCGAGTCCCCTCCCGAGCACCACTCTCTTTTGAAGTTCAGAAGAGCCAGCTACCGCCCCAACCAAGGCAATACCCATGTCGGCGCAGCCGTGGAGACGCCGGTGCCGAAGTAAAAGCCGCAAAGATGGAAAAACAAAGGTGCGGCAAAGCAGAGGGAGTCGATTCGATCCATGAAGCCGCCATGACCTGCGATGGAAGCACCCCAGTCTTTCACGCCGAGGTCGCGCTTGATGGCGGACATGACAAGGCCACCGAAGAAACCGGCCACACAGATGAGCAGCGCCATTAATGCTGCCTGCCATGGCGCAAACGGGGTAGCCCACCAAAGGCAGGTGCTGATGGCGACGGTCGTGCCAATGCCACCCACGGTGCCTTCGACGGTTTTGCTTGGGCTGACA
>JAPLUM010000760.1 GCA_026397605.1 Verrucomicrobiota bacterium
GAGAAATATCGGCCAAGCTCTTAAAGGACCATGAATCGAAAGGCTCAATTAGATCGAAGCGCAAAGAAGCCGCCTTTTCGCCCAACTTTAGGAGCAAGATCATTGCTTCTATTTTCCATAACGCCCATGCGTAAGCCCTGCAAGTCAGATCTAGAGCTGGCTGAGGACATCCCGCTCGCGCTTATCTGCTGCGGTGAGGTTTTTTGGGTCCAAAGAGCGATAAACTCGGAGGGCGAGGTCTGGCTGGCGGGCGCGGAGGTGTGCCTGGATGAGGCGGCGCTGGGCTGGCATGTCGGCAGGGAATTGGCGCAGGTAGGCCTGCCAGAGTAGTGGGGCACTGGCAGGTTTGCTGACAGCTTCAGCAAGGGTGGCTGCAAAATGAAGGGCTTGGTCTTTTGGCGCGGAACGCAGGGCTTCGGCCACGACCTGAAGTCCGAGTGCCGAGCTTTGAGCCACTTCTAAGACGGTCGGACGCAAGGCTAAATGTGAGAGAGCCAGAGTCAGAAAGCTCTCTGCTTCAGGGATTCGTTTGGCCGGTTCTGCCAAGGCACAAAGTCGGACAATGGCGCAGCGCTCACCTGTGGCAGCCAGTTTAAGGCAGGCATCAAAGGCTGCTGCGGGCGGCAAATCCTGATCGGCGATAGCGGCATAGGCAGCCAGCCAATGCAGGTAATCTGGGTCAAGTGTGTCTTGAGTGAGGAGATCTTTGGGTTCGGTCCTGTGTTCTGGATAGTTGGCCAGCTGTCTTTCCAGCCAGGGCAAGAGCTGCATCTGCTGTCCAGCTGCGCGCCCACTGACTAGAGCGCGCTCTAGGTCAGGACTGGGCAACGGGCCTGTTTGGGGCGCGGCTTTGAGGTATTCTAATTGGAGCACAAAAGCGTCGTCAGCGCGCTTCAGACGATGCATGAGGATCATTTGATGTTCACGGGCGTCCATTATCTGCGCCGTTGCAGAGGTTTCAGGGTGTTTTTTGAGCCAATCGTTGATGGAATGAAGTGCGGCGATTTCTTGTCCCTGTGTCTGGGCTGCACTGGTGTAGTTATTCAGAGTCTGGTAGGTGGCGTTAGGCAGTTCTGCTGCCCGTAGCAGGATTGGTAAAGCACCAATGATATCGCCTTGTTGTTGAGCGCGGGCAGCCAGCACCTCAAAAGTATAAAGTTTGATCTGATTATCAAAGCGATCTCCTGCGGCCGCAAACATGGGGAAGGCTAGGCTGGTGGTTCCGATTTCATCTTGGCCTAGCCAGGCTAGCAGGAGGGAATCACGCAGGGTGCCCGTCTTGGTGAGCATCGGTGACTGCTGAACGGTGAGCTCGCGCAGCTGCTGAAGCGGTGGACGTGAAAGCCAAGCACTGATGAGAGCTAAGGTTTCATCAGAAAGTGATGCCACACTCATTAAAATGGACTTAACCACTGAGGGCGGGGCTTTGGCCAAGTAGCGGCTAAGGTCTTCTAACCTCGGTATGCGCTGCGCATCCATGATCGGTTCAGGAACAGGGCGGAGACGCCAAGCCCAGGCACCAGCCAGGACGAGATAGAGCAGAATCAGACGCATAGGAGAGGTTTGGGTAAAGGAGTGAAAAGGCTAGAATTAGCGCATCACGGACTGATGAGCAGGGAGGATGCGGAGCTGGACGGTGGACTGTCCCGGAACAATGAAGTCGATGCTTCCACGAGTATCGGCCATCAAGTAGTCTGGCTTCCCGTTGGCGATCATCTGGATGATGCTTCCTGGTGCAATGCCATGGAAGTTAAGCTCAACAGGGCGGGCGTTTGAGACCTGTAGCAGCGCGCGGCTACTGGCGGATTCTAGGTAGCGGACGCTGGAGCTGGAGCTGGTGAGACGAAGATGATCCAGGGTGGGTTTGTCACGCATGATCAGTTCTGTGCGGCGTAGGCCGAGGGTGTGGATGTAGATTTGATCTCCCTGCTGCATATAGCCAGAGACACCTGTGGAAAGAGCCAGATCAGGCACACCAGCACTCGCAGGAAGTCTGAGCGTGCGCGCATGGCCAGCATTGACGATGATCCAGCGCGCTGGGCCTGTTTGGAAAATCCGTGTATTTGCGGCGTCACGGTTTAAGCGTGCATAGTCTCCCACCGTGATGGTTTGAAGAGGCTGGGAAGCACACCAGTCCAAAAGACGCTCCACTTCCTTCAGAGAGGTTTCAGATTTGGCGTCTTTAAAGCTGAGTGTGACCTGCACAGGGCTGAGCCAACGGTTTTGGGGTAAGGCCTGCGCCTGAGCAATGAATGCAGCTGAGTCTAGGCTGTCTCCAATGCGGGTTTCTGTGAGAAGTGTTTGGAAAGATGAATCATGCCCCCAAGTGCGTGGTGCCGGTGCTGCCTGGCGGCCTGAATAGATGGTTTGATGGAGAGTTTCCGCATTCTCGACACCCATGCGTTGAGAAAAGCTCACAGCTTCTGCACTAGGCGCACTGCCTTGGGGCCAGCTCATGACGGCGACACGATCGTTGCGGTTGAGGAATTCACGATGCAGGTAGGCCAGCGAGCCCATGATCTCCCTCTCAAGACCTTTTTTCCCTGCGGGTGCTGAAGCATTCAGGGTGCCGGACAAGGTGGCTGATTCAACCCAGCTCTCAGGCTTGCTGAAGCTATGAGAAGCGGCTTCCACATCGGCTAGACCGAGCATGGTGCGGGCAGCTTCTTGCAGACGCAGCGCTTCACGTGGCTCATGGCCTGGTGTTTGGCCCCGCAGATCCCCCTCACAAAGGGCGACTGTAAACGGCAGTGCATAGCGCTTTAATACCCGATCTGTCATGGCCTCTGCAGCGATTGGCATGCCCGGCAGACTGGTGGTAGCCGCAAAACCTTCTGAGGAGATTTGACTGACCAAAAGACGGCGGCCGTCCAGGCAGGTCGTATCTGCCACCGGAGTCAGTGGCTGGGCAGCCAGCCAGCTTTCGAGAAACCGCACAGGATCGATCTGCGGACCTGCCTCGACTGCTAGGGGATCTAGCCAAACACCACCCCAGGAACTGAGAAAAGCCTGATGATGTACGGTGGTGCCATCCGCACTGTTGCGCACAGACATAAGCACCTGGGAATCCGCAGAGGCCCGAAGATCACGCAGATCGGTGATGCGCGGAGTAAGGCTACCCTGATCCATGAGAAAGGTGCTATCAGCATATTGAATAGCTGCATTTTTGACCGCACGTGTTTTCTGTCCTGTGCCGTGTAGTCCTAGAGCAGGCAGCACTTTTAGAATGTCAGCTTCTTGGTCCCATGGTATGCCGTTCAGTAGAACGGGGACTTTTTGCACCACCAAACTCACAACCACATCAGCCAGATTATTCTGACGTTCGGCGCTCAGCTTCAGACTCTGGTCAAGGATGACCCCGTTTACTGCAATGTGGGCTGGGAGTAAGTTTTGCGCCGTCGCAGATCCTGCATCCTGATAGATCACCTCGTAGCCCAGCCATTCCAAGGAGCCATGCAGGATCTTGGCCGTAAAACTCTCCCGTGAACTCCCTGAATGCAGCACCAAAATGCGAGGATTGATTTCCTGAAGAGGGCCCAGATTCACGCCGTTAAGAGCCGGTGTTGTGAAGAAAGGGATACCGCCCATGTCACGGAATTGGCTCGTACGCTCAGCCACGCCAGCTAAGTCTTCAGGATCTGCAAAAGCGACCACGTATGGCTGCACTCCTAAACGGGTAGCACCACGGACTCGGCGCGCAGTGTTCACGACTTCGCCTTTTTCACTGCTTTCAAACAACAGAATACCATCGAGCGAACGGCGGCCTTCACTCAGGAGATCAAAGCCATTTTCGATGAAGAGCAGTTTGTCAGGATAGGCTGATTTTAAGATATCTAGAACCTGCAAAACGGCTGCGCGCTCGGCGTCCTGGCTGATGGTGTTGAGCTCGGTCAAAACCACGCCATCAAAACCACGTTCGGCTGCCTCCTCGACAAGTTCATGAACGACGACTGATGACCAACGTGGGTGGGTCGCGTCTAGGCGTGACATACCTTTCACGCTGCCGTCTAGGAGCGGCACGCCCAAGTTCTGGGCGCGCAGGGCTGCCGCAGAAGTCGTCAGCACCTCAAAGATCGGCACGCGTGCCAGACATTTGTTTCCAAGTGCATGGGCTGCTTCAAGGTCCACAACAGCATCCACACGCAAAACACAGAGATCAAAGGCACTGAGCCCGAGTGAAGCTGGTTTTGCCGATAGATCGACCATCAGTCGGGTCTGCGGCGCTGCTTGGAGCATCGAAACGCTGATCGTCCCCAAAATGCCAAGAGAACAGCAGATGCGGCGGGTGACAGTGGAGACAGAGAAAGTGATCATGTATCAAAAATGAGAACATGTGCATTCTAGCGTCTCGATTTATAAAAGCAATAATTTGCGGCACTGTTTACAAAACTCTTAACTCTGGGAGAACGGCAGGTTTTAAATTCGCCTTTGAGAAATCTAAAACCCACTTTTAACTGGGTAAGGTCCCCTCAAAGGTGCTTAAAAAAGCACCAAAATTGAACTCACAAAACTTTTACTATCTTGTGACATCGACGTGAAGCATTCTTTTTCTGACTCAGCAGATTGATGGTGATCTGAAGATCAACAATTTCACCTAAAGTGATGTTACCGATATGGCTGTTGGATAACTTCAAAAATGAACAGGGGCGGACCAAGTGGTCCGCCCCTTTTTATAAATCGATATAAATTAGCGTTTTAGGCCTTCAGCCATGCCCGCCAATGCGGCAGCAGCCAGAGGACGATGAGTAAAATCCAAATCGTGCCGACACAGCATGCTAGGCCGAGGCTGGAGATGCCGCGATTACCCGCAAAGAAGAGACTGGAAAAACCAATGACAGTCGTCATGCCAGAGAAAAAGACTGCACGACCGGTGGTGGCCTGCACTTGATGAATGTCATTTCCGCTTTTTTTCAGAGCCAGCAGCAGATGAATCCCGTAATCAATACCGGTGCCTAACAAAAGAGGAATCGCCGCCAGGCTGGCCAGATTCCAGCCAATGCCAAGAGCACTCATGGTGGCGGCTAGAGCTCCAAGTCCGCCACCAAGTAACAATGTAGAAAGCAGCAAGTCCTTCACATTCCTAAAGGTGATCAGCAATGTCAGCGCCAGAACAAGACAGATAGGAATGAGCTGTCGATTCAGATCTCGCTGGACTAAAGATGACAAGGCTCCGCCCAGAGTCTCCCAGCCAGCCACCCAGGCACCGGTGTCAGGACTTAGGATTCTCTGAAGCTCCGCCAACTTCTCACGGTCGGGCAATCCTGGCTTGCCAGGAATATTAACTGAAGCCAGAACCACACCTTCACCATCGGCCATTCCGGCTGATTTGGCCCGATTTCCCGTTGCGATCAGGCGGCTCAGGATTGGCATGGCGGCAGCGGTAGATTCATCTTGTGGCCAGGTGGCCTGCCCCTCTTTCCAAACACTTGTCAAGCCGCGCAGCAGGGCTGTGGCAGACTCGGTGAAGCCCGCGGCATCAGCGGCTTTTTCAAATCGTGGCTGCTCCTGAATGATCCACTGAAGCACTTCCCGATTCGCCAGCTGAGCCGTCGGCGATCCTACCAGCATGGTCGGTAGCGCATGGCGCACGATGCTGCCTGCCTTCACCGCGGCATCCAGTTTCTGTGCCAAGTCTTCCGTGCGTTTCTGCAGCTCAGTCACTGGGCCTGTGATCAGCACCGGAAGGCTGGCTTCATTCTCCCGGCCCATCCTTTCTTGCATCCATTGGAAAGTATCCATGGATTCACTGTTCGTAGGTCGCAGGGCCTCTGCACTGGTCTGAAAAACTGGCAAACCTTTGGTCAGAAAAATCGCCGTCATGCTGCCAAAGAGCAGCACCGTGCCAACGAGTGCTGCGAGGTGACGCACAGGCCGTACTGCCACACTGATGATGGAGTCGGCGGGTTGTTTCCCTGCCGCCAAAATGGGTGCAAAGGTCAGCATGACGCCGAGCCCCACAAGCACGCCTAAAGCAACCAGCAAGCCCAGTTCCGCCAATCCAGGCAGGCCACTGAAGAGCAGAGATAAAAACACCGTCGCAGTGGTGCAGGCACCCGCAATGATACCCGGGGCGGCCATTTTCCGTAGAGTTTTGGCGTCCTCCTGCGGATGCTGCCGCGCCTCCTGGATGATGAGCACTGCATAGTCCACGATGATGCCGAGGACGATGGCGGCAAAGCCCAGAGACATGATGCTGAGTTTCCCGACAAGTAACCCGCCTACCCCGAGAGTGATCACCATGCTGAGCATGAGCAAACCCTGGATCCACATCAGCGGTTTGAGCCGACGAAACATGATCCAAAAGAGAATTGCGATGAGAACCTCCGTCAGCCCAATGGTGCTGGACATGTCTTTTTCGATGCCTGCCCCGATCTCTGCCTGAAATGCTGGCTCACCGGTGTAGCGGACGGTAGGCTGAGTTTGGTCTGGGAAGTTTGTTTGAAGCTGTGTCTGCACTTCCGCTTTAATTTTCTCCAACCAAGCAGCAGCAGATTTATAATTACCCACACTTTCAGCAGGAGTGACCAGCAGCATGCGAAAAGCCCCATCTTCCGAGACGAGACCGAACAGTGAACCCTCCAGCGCACTGGCCGCTGAAGTATCAAGACAGTCCAAAAGTCCGAGTGGATCATAGGACGCTCGTTGTACTTTTTCTGCATCCAGCGCTGTGGTCACGGACTGAAGTGATTTTTGAAATTGAGCCTCTGCACCCGCGCCTTCTAGACGAGTTTTTAATGCGCGTAGCTTGGCAGGATCAGCGTTTTGCAGAGACCAGGCTAGCAGGGCTGCACCAGACTGTGCTTGTTGCGCCATGGGTTGTGCCCAGCGCACTTCCTTCACCAGATCCGTGCGTTTTTGTAATCCTTCGGCTAGTGCTGTCATGGCCTCCTCCGCACTCAGATCATCTTCAGCCTCTAGCGCGATCACCAGATCGCTGCCACCCGCAAAGCCGTCTCTCAGCAGTTTCAGCGCCCGCACTTCAGGAATACCGCCTGGCAGAGTCGCTAAAATATCGGTTTCCAACCGCAAGCGCCACCAACCCAGGATGACGAGGGGTAAAACGATCAGTGCAGCAAGCCAGGACTTTTTCATGTGAAACGGGAAGACGGAAACAGAGTTCTATCCGTGGCGACGGAAGTCGCCGTAGGCAAGCCTTATGCTTGGAGAACTGATAAGGAACGGATGCTCAAGAGACTCAACCGGTAGGCTGACATCAGCAAAAATGGGCACCTCGAGTGTTCACGTATAAAGAAAACAGGCTCTGGCTGGCGGTAATGAAGAGACGGTTTCGTTTGGGTCCGCCAAAGCATAGATTACTAGCAGTCTCTGGCAGCTTGATGAAACCGATGCGCTTACCTTCGGGACTGAAGACGTGCACACCATCGAAACCATCTCCGACCCAACCCGCGCTGGCCCAGACGTTGCCGTCCAAGTCACAGCGAACGCCGTCAGAACCACCTTTCCCCTTTTGATCAGAGAGGGCACCTTTATTGACAGCAAAGACTTTTCCTTTCCCGAGCTTCACAGAGTCCACAACATCATAAGTGAGGATGTTTTTGGGCTCTCCAGTATCCACGACATAAAGCTTCTTGTAGTCAGGGCTGAAACAAAGGCCGTTGGGTTTGGTGAGTTCATCCGTGACTTTTTCAATCTTACCACTTGGATCAATGCGATAGACGGCCTCTTTCAGTAGCAGCTCGCCTTTATTTCCCTCATAATCCATCATGCTGCCGTAACCTGGGTCTGTAAACCAAACGCCACCATCAGGATGCACCACCGCATCATTGGGAGCATTGAAGGGCTTTCCTTCAAACTCAGAAGCTAGCACGGTGACTTTCCCATCCAGTTCATAGCGCACGACTTTTCGGGTCGCGTGCTCGCAGGAGATTTGGCGACCTTGGAAATCAAAGGTATTGCCATTGCTGTTGTTGGCATTGTTTCTCAGGGTCGAAACATGCCCATCTTCTGGCAGGTAGCGCATTTGTGCGTTGTTAGGAATGTCACTCCAGACAAGGTAATTTCCCGCTCCGTTCCAAGCAGGGCCTTCCGCCCAAAGCATGCCGGTGTGCAGTCGGCGGATCGGCGCATTCCCCTGCACGAGTTTATCAAAGGCCGGCTCCAGGGAGATCACGTCTGGATCTGGATAACGCTCAGGATTCATCCCCGTCCAGTCGCGGGCAAAGGCACTGGTAGCTGCAGAGATGGACAGGCTAGATAGGAAGGCGCGGCGTGTAGTATTCATGAAAAAGGATCTTTTATAGAAACGCCCTGTCTCATGCAAGCTCTCAAAATGAGGCACATTTTCCGCGCTAGAATTAGCCTCAGATACACATGAACGCTTGCGATTGCGGCATTGGGCTGCACGATTGCACAAATGAAATTCATTCTTGCCATCGTTCTTGCTGCCCTCGTTTCCTTTACCTGGGGTTACGTTTCCTGGATGCAGCTTGGCTGGCATCAAGCCGGCACGTTTGAGTTTAAGGATGAGGCGGCCGTCTCTGAGGTTCTCAAAGAAAATGCCACGAATGGCCATGGGCTGTATCAACTTCCCTACCCAAGAAAGGCCTTAGACTACCAGTCCGAAGAGGAGAAAGCAGCACAGCTGGAGAAGATCGAAGCTGCCAATGCCGAAGGCCCGCACATGTATGCCATTGTGCGGCCAGGGAAACGTGATGGCGACATGGTGCAGAGCCTCATCCGTAGCTTTGTGCGCTCACTGATCTGTTGTCTGCTCATTGCCTCAATGATGAATTCAATGGTGCTAGCTTACCCAGCGCGCGTTTGTTTTGTGGCTGCTTTTGGTGCTTTTGCAGGCTTGGCTGTGGATGCCCAGCAGTGGATCTGGTTTGAGCTGCCACTGCGGGATCTCATCGTGAATGTTGCCGATCACTTCATCGAGTGGACTTTGGCCGGACTCGTGCTGGGTCTCTTTCTTGGTAAAGAGCCCAATGTGAACGACATCGATTGATCAGCGGCTCTTTTGCAGCACGAGGACGAATAAAAGCTGTCCTTCACGCCACTTCGGACCACCAATGAAAAGAGGGCTGCCTTCTTTCAGAACGGCGTCAGTTTTGACGAGCACCTGCTGATCGCGCCAGAACTGCAGGTGTAAATTCATACCGCCACCTTCAGCCGGCCCTTTGGAGTCCACTTTGAGAAATAGATCCTTCGTCGGCACGACCCAGGATTCATACTCACGGAAAACATCTTGCAGGTGCTGGCCCAAGATTTCAAAGCGCTGATAGGGGAAGACTTTTCCGAGCCTGCCTGGAATATCTGCAAAGGCCGCCGGAGCAGCCTCGGTGGAGCCTGTGAGCCCCTTGGCGTCATTGGTGGCATACACCAAGGCACCCCAGACTTTGCCATCCGTCGCGGGCTTCACCGCGGGTAAAGCTTCGACCGAAGGCGCAGCAGGTTGCTGAGCTTTGGAAAAGCCAACGACTGAACACAAGATAGCTAGGGTAAGCGCTAATTTCATCCGCGTGGAATTGCTGAAAGCAGGCGGGGTTGATTGCGCGCATCCTTGGCCATGACGGCTACGATTTGACCCTGCGCACCATAGAGAGTGGTGGTCGCGACTTCTTGGTCTGATTCACTGCGCTCGATGTGGAACCCTACAATCTTACGATCTGCAGGCATGGCCTCCACACCCTCCAGAATCAGCACCGTTGCCTGAGCATCTTCTGAATGGAAGGTGCGGGCCTGCACAGATGGGTTGGGCACATAGATGCTATGCACGACGCTATTGCCAGTCTGGGTCGTCTGCTTTTGCAGGACCATGAATCCACCAATCGCCACAGCAGCTGCGGCTGTCATCAGAGTGGGGATACGAATCCAATCAAACCATGAAGCGCGGACTGCTGGCAGCGTGATGGGCTCTTCTTGGGAGATCCGCACCTGGATCTGGCTGTTGAAGAAATCCGCGTAGGGCACCGGCATCTCAGCGGGCAGATGCGTGCGGAGATCTGCGCTCATGCGCTGCATCATCTGCACTTCAGATTTCAGCATGGGATCTGCATCCATGCGTGCTTGGAAGCTGGCGCGTTCAGCGTCGCTCATCTCTCCGTCTAGGAAACGGATGAGGTCATGGTCTTCAGAGGGCGTTTTCATAAGCGTCTTTCAGCATTTCTTGGAGTTTCTTGCGGGCGTAAAACAGTCGGCTCATCACTGTGCCAAGCGTGCACGGGATGATCTCGGCGATCTCTTCATAGGCCATGCCTTCCACCTCACGGAGTAGGATCACCTGCTTGTGTTCAGGACTTAGTTTGGCGATTGCTTCATTGATGCGGGCACCTAGTTCAGCATTTTTTAAAGCGGTATCCGGTGAGGGTTCATGGCGGGCCACGGCCTCAGCGCCAGCAGCCACACGATGATCTGTGTGAGAGTCATCAAACTCACCATCACCCTGGATCTTCTTTTTCCGCAGCCAGTCATACGTCACATTGTGCGCGATCCGGTAGAGCCAGGTGTAGAAAGCTGAGTCCAGCTTGAAATTCGGCATGGCGCGCCAGGCTTTGATAAAAGCCTCCTGCGCGAGGTCCCAGGCCTCTGTCTCGTTCTGGATCATGTGGTAAGTCATAGCATAGACCTTCCCCCGATAACGGTTCACGAGTACGTCAAACGCACGCGTGTCGCCCGCCTGGCAGCGCTTGACCAGGTCGGAGTCCGAGACTTCGCCAGATTCAGGCGCAGTGGAGGCGGGCATGTTATAGGGAATGGCAGAGGGTGTGACGAGAGCGGTGACCGCGTTATTCAAAGCAATTTGCCCTTTTAAAACGATTCCGTCAAAATTTCAAAAAAGAAAAGAGCAGCTGAATTTTGCACGGCTGCCGTAAAAAGCTCTACCAAACTTCAACTATCCCGACATGATGCGCTCCCCAATGCCTACCGTTCAGATTACTGCCGACGAACGTAAGTTCCCAAAGTTCGACCTCTATCGCCTGCTGCACACCGTCTTTCAGCCCACCTTCGGCTGCAAGATCTGCATTTTGATCGACCTACCCGATCTCGCTGAGGCCAAAGACATGGCCTTTTTAAAGAACCCAGCCCGTGCAATCCAAGGTCGCGCCCACAAATACTTCTATGAAGGTTTGAAAAATGGTGTCCTGGAGGAGCTAGCGCTCAAGGGCGGCGAAATGTTCGCCTACACCCAGACCACAGGCAGCAATCTCGACATGCCAGATGAGTGCGTGGACATGCAGGGCAACAAGCTCAGCCTTGAAGGGGACATCTACACGAATTACGACATCATCCTCTGCATCTCCACGTTCTCCGCGACTGCGCCACTGACGGCTTTTGCCAAACAGTACGGTTTCCGCGGTGCAACCCTCCACGGGGTCAATGAGGTCATCCTCAATAGCGGTCTAGCCGTCGATTATGAAGAAGTCAGTCGCGATGCCGAAAAGCTCCGTCTTGCCATGACCCGCGCCGACAGCATGGAGATCGACTTTGCACTGGAAACCGGTGAAGTCCTCACAGCCAAGCTCGAACTCAGTGGCCAAGAAGCCCAAAAATCTCACGGTCTCTGCCGCGGCACCACCCCGGATGTCGCCAACCTGCCAGCGGGCGAAGTTTATTTTGTCCCAACCGGAGCCGAAGGATTCTTCCCAATGAAGTATGAAGACGGTACGCTCGGAAAACTCACAGTCACTGGCGGGTGCATCATCAAGAGTGAACTCATCGGCGGTGATCAGGCCACCATTGATGCCCACAATGCCAAGCTGCTGGATGACCCGATGACCGGCGTCCTCGGCGAACTCGGTTTCGGCACTCAAGTGCTGCCAGTTTCTGGCTCCGACATCCAGGATGAAAAAGTCATAGTCACCTGCCATTTAGCCACCGGTCGTGACGATCATCTCGGCGGTCACATCACACCTGCTAAATTCAAGCGTCACCAAAACGCTACCCACGACGACATCCTCTTCGCCCCGCATAAAACGCCCAACTTTGACATTCGTCAGGTGCGCATGAATCGCGGCAACCAGCAGGAGATCCTCATCGAGCACTTCCAGCCATCGAAATATCTGCTGGATGCGTTGGCTGGGGAGTGAGAGAGGTGATCTCTCATCCTCTTGATCACACGTCGTCATTTTCTATCCACCGCTGCGGGCTCTATTCTGGGAGTCCCTCTCGCTGGTCATGCTGCATTTGGTCGCAGCTCGTGGATCGATGCTCATGTGCATGTCTGGACGCCTGACCGATCTAGATATCCACTAGCGTCCGGTTTTGACGCGAACAAATTGGCACGGCCAAGCTTCACCCCTGAGCAGCTCTTTGCGCACAGCGAGCCAGCGGGAGTCACCCGCATCGTGCTCATTCAGATGAGCTATTACAAAGCGGATAACCGCTACATGCTAGACATGATGGCTGCGCATCCTGGCACCTTTTCAGGCGTCGCCATCGTTGATGAAAATGCCGCCGATCTCCGTGTACAGATGAAGGCATTAGCCAGACAAGGCGTGCGCGGATTTAGGCTCTCGCCAAAGGGCCAGGACATCCAGGCTTGGCTAGCCTCACCTGGGATTGAGCAGATGTGGCGTGTGGGTGCCGATGAAGGGCTCAATATGTGCCTGCTGATCAACCCAGAGGCACTCGGTCCCATCGCTAAAATGTGCGCCAAATTCCCCAAGACACCGGTGGTGATCGATCACTTTGCCCGCGTTGGAATTAGTGGAACTGTGACTCGCGCGCGCTTGGATCGCCTGCTGCATTTATCCAAGTATCCGAACGTCACTCTCAAGACATCCGCCTTTTACGCCCTCGGGAAAAAGTCGCCCCCCTATCTGGATCTCAGCCCCATGATCCGCGAATGCCGTGACTATTACGGTGCTGAACGCCTCATGTGGGCTAGCGACAGTCCCTTCCAAGTCGATCCCGGGCACACCTACCAAGACTCCATCTCCCTAATCCGCGACCGTCTAGACTTCCTCACTGCCAGTGATAAAGCCTGGATGCTGCGCAAAACGGCAGAGAGAGTTTTCTTCCGCTAATACTGCCGCAGGATAGGGTGGGACTTTGAACTTAGTTATGCATTCAAAACCCTGATATGACATACAAGACTATCATTTGTAATTAGCATACTTTACAGTCCAATAGGGAGCAATGGCGGAAACGATAAGCAGCTTGCCTTTAGCCAAATCTTTCTTCAGCCTCCATTCAAGTCCTTGATGTTTGAAGGTGTGGATCTCAACAGTAGGTGACTCGAAATCTTCTGACACAGGCTTTCCGAATATCGCTACGGCTTTAGGCAGGTTATCTCCAAGCTCAGGATGCAATCGAAAGATGCCAGTAGTGAGATCTACGCGCAGCCGCAGCAATACGCCATCCGTGCGGAAAGTCAGCTCTAGACCGCGATAATCTGGGGACATCAGACGATAACAACCCGGAACCTCTGCCGAGATTTTATTCCAGGAGGCCGAAGGCAAGTGCTCTCTGACTTCAGACTCCAAGTGGCCTAGGGCGATGCGCTCGCAAACGGCAGTTTGTAAATTGAATACTAGTGGTTTCTGTAGCGCGGCAGCTGGCACTATCTGCTCCGGTGATGTTGAAGCCGACTTTTCTGTGATCGCAGGCATGAGTGCCAGACATCTATCTTTCACAGAACGCCACCGCGAATTTTCGTGTTCGGGTAGAGGCAGTTCTAGGAATTCAGGAATCTCATGAGTGAGGCGGATTTGTTCATCATTTGTGAGAATTTCACCTTCTAGTCCGCTCAGCCAGACCTCAGAGACAGAAAGAGCCTCATCACCTCGGCCTAAGCGTAACAAGCTCGTAATGAATGTACGCGTGAAGAAGCATGTCTGACCGTGGCTAGGTGCGTAAACGCGGCGTGCAAAAACCACGGCAGCCTCTGCCAAGGGCAGGGCTTTGGCAGGCTCACCTGCATTGAGATAGATAGAGGCCAATCGGCAAGCTACGATGGAGGCCTTTGAGTCATTTGGCTCCAAACGCTCGCGAATCTTAGGCAGGATAGATTCAAGAATTCCTGCGGCCTCCGCACTATGCCCTGTATGGACAAGATTGGCCGCTAACTCGTCGAGAAAGCGCAAAGTATTTGGGTGCTCATCTCCATACTGACTGCGACTGTATTTTACACAATCACGGCCAAATTCCACGGCGCGGGGATGATCATGGAGAAAGTATAAACAACTTATTTTAAGGTCTCGCGCTGCATACTCAAGATTGTCTGCTTCAGGATGATCCAGCTTATGAATCAAGAGCAGGCTCGAGTCTGCCAAAGCAAGCGCCTGAGGGCGGCGCCCCGTATAGATCCAACTTCGAGCCAGCAAAAGATTTTCCCATAGCGTCTGCGGATGATTCGGACCATAAAGCAATCGCCGGAGCCGCACGGATTCCTCCAGCGCCCCTGCCGCAGCTTCGTAGCGCGAGTGAGTATAAAAGACACTGCCCAAAGTATGCAGCATAGAAGTCCGACGATTCAGCGGCAACGCTTGGTCTTCACGTAATTCGCGTAGGGCCTGATCGAGCACTTGCAGGACCGTCACATCTCTGCCCTGCTGAGTGGGAAAAGGACTATTGAGAGCTTTCAACAGTAGTTTGGAAGAGGCCTCCGCCTCCGTTTGTGCTGCGCGAGCTTGGTTGGCAGAGGACTCTGCTTGCTTTTTGAGTTCCTCTGCCATTGCCTTGCCTTCAAGCGCAATTTTTTCAGAGCTGCGTGCCTGATCAGCATAACGAAGAATCATACCAGCAGCGATAAAGCAAGCACTCAAAACCACCACTAAGCTAGCAGCTGCTAGGCGATGCCTGTGCACATACTTTTTGAGGAAATACAGCTGAGAAGGTGGCAATGCACTCACAGGCAGGTCTTCTAGCCAGGCACACAAATCGGCTTGAAACTCGGCCATTGAGTCATAACGCAGAGCCATATCTGGAGAGCATGCCTTCATGACCACGGCACCTAAATCTTTGCCAAGCACTTCCTGAAGGTCTCTAGTGCTACAAGCGCGAAGACGGGCCAGACGCTGCTGCTCTTCGTGGGGTGCCTCTAAAAAGCAGCTCTTCGCAGAAGGGAGCACATCGTCTATAGAGAGTGCACGCATAGGATCCTTGCCTGGGCGCATTTTACGCACAACAGATGCCAGTGTTTGACCAATCAAAAGTTCGAACAAAACGGCACCGAGTGAAAAGATGTCCGCACGCACGGTCACATTCGTTGGGTCTCCAGCCGCCTGCTCAGGGCTCATGTAATCGAAGGTACCCAGAACCTCGCCAGTGAAAGTCCAGCAGGTGCGGTTCAAATCCGTTTCATCCAGAAGGCGAGCAATACCAAAATCGATTACTTTCGGCATAATCGACGCTATACCTGTCGCTTCTGTGACTAGAATATTGGAAGGCTTCAAGTCTCGGTGCATGACTAGCATTTGATGTGCATGGGAGACGGCATCAGCTACCTGAGCAATCAGCCGCACTCGCTCTCGAATGCCGAGTGTCCGTGAGTCGCAGTATGTATTCAGCGGTGTGCCATCCACCCACTCCATGATCAGACAGCGACTTCCAGAAGTCGTGACACCCGTTTCATACAGTATGGCAATGCCTGGATGCTTAAGCCGAGCAAGACTACGGATCTCCACATCAAATCGTGAACTCGCAGCCTCAGGCCTGGAGAGTGTCTTCAGGATCTTTACAGCCACCTCACGCTTTACCGGATCTTCCTGACTAGCAAGCCACACTGTACCGAAAGAACCCTCTCCGAGACGCCTCAGCAGGTGGTACCTTAGCGGCGGTCCCTCAAGCACCTCGCCCAGGTATTCGGCGACTAATGCCTGATCTTGGAGGCTGGTTACTGCGGGGTCCATTTCATCTGCAAACTGTCGCAAAGCTCTTTCATTGACAAGTCTTTCGCCAAAACCCGCATGAGATACGCAGCTTCTTCATCCACATCAGTAGGCGTGCCGTCCATAATGGTCCCGACCTCATGCCGCAAGCACGCCTTCAAGCTGGTTCGAAGCCTGAACAATTGCTGATTGACAGCATTTTGGCTAAGCTCCGCTGAATGCTCGAACAATCGCCGAACTGCCGCCGAGTCATCCCAGAACAACGCCCAGAGCTTCTCAAACTGCACCAACCTTCCCGCTTGTTCATAACGGCTCCGCACCCGTCGGGCGGCGCGGCTGAAGATCTCCCTTGCCCAAGCACGATCCTGCAATTCTGATTCATCTACAGTGGTCTGTAGGTGTTCATGCTCGCCGATACTTTCATCAGACAAGTGACCACCTCTTTTTTGAGCACCCCTTTCTTCATAACGCTTGAGCAGGAAACGGCGCAGAGCATGACTGATAAAATGTCTGAATTGCCCGCATGCTGAGTCGGCCTTTGGTACGAGGTGGAGCAAAAATTCGCTGGATAAAAAATCCTGCGTTAAGTCATCGACATCCTCACCACGCCAGGTTTTCGCCATGCTGTTTGAGGCCAAACATGCGCGGATGACAGGCCGGTAGCTACGGCACAGATGCTCCAGTGCCGCCCGTCCTTCCTCTGTATCAGAAAAAGCCGCCTTACGCACTGCCGCCCAGTCGGTGGAGGGAAAGCCACCTCCCGTCTTTCCTGGTTTGTGCGATCCTTCTGTTCTGTTCTCTATCATCTTTTGTGAGATTTAGTGAATTCGTGGAACCGCCGTTGAAAATAGCAAACCCGCTTTTTGGGCCACTCGCAAAAAAAGTTTTTTCTCACCCGTAAGTACTGCCGTGGAATCCGGAATAGGAAGTTGAACGCTTATGACCTCCACTCGCCACCGTCCACAATCTCCTCATCAAGGTATGCCCGACTTTTCCTTTCGACTGCATTGGCGTGCCATTCTTTGGGGCGCGACTTTGCGGCTGCATTTCACACGCTATTTTGCTGGAGGACTCATTTTTGGAATTGCTGGTTCAGTTGCCAACCACCACCCCGACCTTATTGGTGCTGGAATCGTGACTTCCCCTTTCGTGGCTCTTTACGCTCTAGCTCTGGCAATCGTGGGCAAGATCACTTCCATCTTCCTGGATGATCTTGCCAAAGTGATCGTCGGTCTGCTGAGTTTTTTCTTGCTACCATTTATGATTTGCGGTGATCCATTGCTGTGGCTTCTGCGTCGTCAGTTTCCGCGCTTAGTTCCAGTAGAAAAATTCAGCTTCATCAATTTTAAAGCCGTCATATTCGCGCTTGATCCTACAAAACTGCAGCCAGAAGTTGCCTAATGGGCAAAAAGAAGCCGTTTCAATCTCACCTAAAATCCTACCAATATGAGCAGACCAGGAGAAGAAACCCACGTTTACACCGACAACAAAACTGACTTCAGCGTTTACAAAGTCTGGGATTTGCTGGGGCCCCTAACCAGTCCTTACTACAAGTTGTACGACGCTGATAAAGACTACGTCCGAAAATACGATTCCAAGTCAGACGCCGTTGAGGCAGCAAGAAATGGCGACAGTTAGCATCATTGACTCATCATCTTTCACCGACATGGACAAACCACGTTTCCAATCAGCTCCTTTGGCTAAAGTGCCAGCCTTTATCTCTAAAGATTGTAGAGCATCACATGGGCGGTTGTATTCGAACACGAACAAGCGGCTTATCGTGGCAGCCTGCATTCTTGTCTCAATTACACGAGTAAACGCCCTTGTCGTGAACGACCGAGTTCAGACTACTAGCAACCTGAACATTCGTGACGCAGCCTCAACTAACGGTGCGCTTCTCGGCACGGCTACCTCTGGCTCACAGGGACAGATCATTGGAGGTCCGATAAATTCTGGGGGATTCACGTGGTGGCGTGTGGATTGGGATAGTTACAGCACTGGCTGGTCCGTGGAGACTTACCTCACCAAAGTTGCCGCAAGTGTTCCAGGTGGTTTCTCCTTGAGCAATGATGCGCCAATCTGGGACCCACAACCTCCAGCGGGTCCAGCCGTGCAATTGAGATGGACCACCTCTAGCAATGCGAGCAGCTACGAGTTGTATCGGAATGGCGCGAAAATTCATCCGTCGTCCGGCACTTTTATGGGGACAAGCTTCCGAAACGAAACAGGGATGACTGGGGGGCAGACGTACAGTTTTCATGTGATAGCACGCAATGCGGCAGGCACTCGGCAGAGCAACACGCTGTCCATCACCATGCCCACGGAGCCACCTTCTATACCGGCCACTCCTGGCTATCTGGAGGCGCAGGTATTTGCCAACCGTGTGGAGCTGGGCTGGACAGACCAGTCCACCAACGAACAGGGCTTTAAAATCGAGCGCCGGGTCGGCAGTGGAGCCTGGAGTCAGGTAGCCACCGTGGGTGCTGTGAGTGGCGGAGACGTCTTTTGGACGGATACCACGACTCAACCCAAAACGACCTACAGCTATCGCGTACGCGCCTACAACTCTCTTGGCAATTCAGGCTACACCAATGAAGCCACAGGAACCACTCCAGCAGGCCGGCCAGGCAGTTTCACACTCAGCAATGATGCCCCTGTATGGGATGCGACGCTTCCAGGCCCTAAAGTGCGCCTTACCTGGACCACCTCGGCGGACGTTGGCAACTATGCCATCTATCGCAATGGCTCCCTCTACACCGCTGGTATCTCAGGCACTACGTTCACCAATCAAGCAGGTCTTGATGCAGGTGCCTCCTATACTTTTAGCGTGCGTGCTTCCAATTCAGAAGGCACCACAGATTCAAACACGATCAGCGTGACGATGCCTCCCGCCCCACCGTCTGCTCCGAACGCACCCTCTGGTTTGGGTGCTAGCACAGGCTCAAATTTTATTAGCCTTTATTGGACGGATAATTCGACCAACGAGACTGGGTTCAAGATTGAACGGCGGCCTACTACTGGTGTCGGCTGGGTTGCTCTAGCCACAAATGGATCTAATGCCACTGCGTATGCGGACACTCAGATAGAACCAGGAACAGCCTATGTGTACCGAGTTCGTGCCTATAACAGTATCGGCCCTTCCAACTATTCAAACGAGGCCACTGCGACCAGCGCACCACCAGGGAAACCAGGAAACTTTTTTTTAAGTCATGACGCACCCTATTGGAATAGCGCTTCACCTCTTGGCCCTGCTGTCATGCTGCGCTGGGACGCTGCAACAGGTGCGACGAGGTATGAGGTGTATCGCGATGGCATCAAAGTTTTTCCAACCACGAGCACTCCATTCACTGGGCGCACTTTCTTGAATAACATAGGACTTACCCCTGGCGGCACGCATTCGTATTACATTACTGCGATCAATGCGGGTGGCAGTACGCAAAGCAATACATTGCTCGTCACAATGCCGACTGCGCCAGTTGGATCGCCTTTCATCAGTGGACTCACGCCAACTTCAATGACAGGTGTGCCTCTGCCGGATCGCGTGCGGATCGAAGTGCGTGGGAGTGACTTTAAGACAGGGGTTCGCGCTTATCTCTCCTATACAGGGCGCAGTAATGTGTTGCTTGAAAGTGCCTACACCGAGTTCATCGACAGTACTCGCGTGGTATTACGCATAGCCACCTCCGTTGAAGCGGATACTTGGAGCGTACAGTTACGTAACACGGACAATCGCAATTCAAACATTGCTTCGCTTCAAGTCACCGCACCCACTGGCGCGGCATCCCTCACGAGTATCTCTCCGAGTACTACGACACCTTCGCCCCAAGAGCGCAGCTTCACGCTCAATGGAAGTGGATTTGGCACGTCTGACCGGGTGAAGATTGTGCCGAGTAGTGGTAATCCATTCATGCTTACCGCACCCGCTGTGCAGTTTATCAATGGTAACACCCTCCGCTTTACTCAAGCCTTCACGAGTGCTCCAGCTAGAGCCTCTGTGCGTGTGGTGAAGCCAAACAGCACAGAGTCAGGCCCAGTAACGCTCACCCTGGATCGCACTCTGATGCCTGATCTCGTCTGTGATCCTGCCAGCATTGTTGTCAGCCCGAGCAGTGTGGCCGTTGGTGGACAGGTGCAGGTACAGTGTATCATTCGTAACACTGGAAATGGCGTAGCGGGTTCTTCCATCGCACGCTTTCGTCTGTCTTTAGACGGTGTCTTGCAGGCGCAAGACCCGCCGCTGGAGCCAAAGGATGTCGTTATCAGCGAGATCGCACCAGGTGGCTTTCAAGCTGTCAATCGCAGCTTTACCGTCCCAATGACAACTCAGCCCGGCACTTATCGAGTGGGCCTCTTCGTTGATGCGCTAAACCAAGTGCCACAGAGTAACACGGCAAACGATGCCGCACTTGATGTTGATAGGCTAACCGTCACGGCATCTCCCGTTACACCTGCGGCTCCCGTTTTCACACTGCAACCCACAAACACGACCATCGACGAAAACAAGGCTCTCATACTCAAAGCCAAGGCAACGGGAGCCATTAGTTATCGCTGGCGTATGAATGGAAATGAGACTGCCTTTTCTGCCTCAACGGCAGCCGATGGCACAACGACACTAAAAGCAGATTTTTCTTGGGTTAATCTGACTGGAGACTACCAAGTTGTGGCTGTGGGGCGAGATGGCTTAGAGACGCAAAGCAACGTGGCAAAGGTGAGTGTTCGCAGCAAAAATATCTCTGGCTGGGTAGATGGCACAAGCAAACACAAGCAGGTTTCATTAAGCTCCTGGGGTGACATCGCTGTTAATCCTTCATTTCCGACAGTGGTTCTAGTGCATGGATGGCAACCCACTGGAGACTTCTCGCCTAATGGAATTAAAGAATGGTGGGATTTGGCTCTGGATATTCGTGTGCGAATGCGCAAGTCCGGTCAGCCAAATGTAAATGTGATGCTCTACAGCTGGGCAGATGCTCACAATCTAAATCCCAAAACAGTAGCTTCATCAATATCACCTGCTGCTGAAAAACTAGCCGACTTATTGGTCACACGCCTTGGAACTCAGTATCAACAACCCATACAACTCATAGGGCATAGCTTTGGTAGTATTTTAATTGCTGAAGCCATGAGACACCTTTTCTTCACAGAAGGGCAATGGACAAATTTCCCAACGCAGGAGGGAAAGAAGATGGTTCAATTAACAACGCTAGACGCTGCATTCGACTTAACGCGCTATAGCCCTTGTGATTTTGTTAAAATCCTCAAAGAGGTGAAAACTATTGCCGCGGTAGATAACTACTATGCTGATGGCTGGGCGATTGACACGGCTTCGGGCAAGCCGATTCCCAATGCAGGTCCACTTGCAGGAGGTCAAAACGTAAACTCAGAAATCAAAAATTGGAGAGGAGGGGTGAATGGTATAGATCACACCGAAATCTGGAATGAATGGTATAGAAACACTGTCATTGATGATACAACAATATCGGGGTTCAAATATTCGATCATTCTGAACTCTCAAGATTTGCGAGAAACACTTTCGAAGCTTTATCCTTGGAAGACTTCTCCTAGCTGTTTGAATCCTACAGTTATTACTTCTAACACCGCGAATAGCACGCCTGTCATGATCTTGCCTGTTGGCACTCCGCCTGCCAACTCTACTGTTGACAATGCGCTCACCTTCTCGATTTATGGTGGCTCATCCATTTCTGCCGTGGATACGCTACATTCTGTTAACCTGCCGATGTTCACCATTAGCGCGCAAGCAGCCACGAATCAGCCGCTAAATCTAGTGAACAATGCCAGCAGTGGCAGCACCTCAATTAGGCTGGGTAAGATCGAGGTGCTGCATGACATTGCGGTGAAAGCAGCTGCGAATAGCCTGGCCGTGACATCGCCTGCGGCGAAAGCTCGGCTCCTAACAGACCGTGTGACGGTGGCTGGTCGATGGAGCAGTCCTGTGGGTTTGGCTGGCCTCACCATTGCCATCAATGGTTCTGCACCTGTGCCAGTGACTCCCGCGACAAATGGTGCCTGGAGCGTGGAGCTCGGACCGCTTTCAGCAGGACTTAACACGATTCAAATCGATGCACAAACCATTCATGGGCAGACACTATCGATCAGTCGCCCGGTGAATCGCGTAGTGCCCACTACCTTTAATCTAGCTATTCTTGGGCAGGGAACCGTCACTGGTGCGCGTGTGGGTCCAAGCACGCTGGAGGTAGGACAAACGGTAGCGCTGCGAGCTACGCCAAAAGCGGGACACGTTTTTGATCACTGGTCTGATTCACTGAGTGGCCGTGTTCGTACGGCTACATTCCTCATGCAGCCAGGCATGAACGTGACGGCCCACTTTGTGCCCAGCCCGTTTGTGGACAAAGCTGGCAGCTATGTGGCTAATTTCGTTGCCTCGGACTCGGCGTGGAGCGGATGGGCGCAGCTCTCACTTACCACTCAGGGTGCCGTCTCTGGGAGCATCACTATTGCTGGCAAGAGGTACAACGTGGTTGGGCAGATGGATGCAAAGGGTAGCCTTGTCATGTTCTTGCACTCATTAAATGCCAAATTTGAAGCGCAAATGGACCTCGGTTCTTCCGTGCCATCGTTGAGCGTGTCTCTACTCCAAGGAGACGAACTGCTAGCCGAAGCCACTGCCACACGAGCGGCCTACGATGGTCGTGGGCTCAAGGCACCCCAAGTCGGGCGCTACACCTTCGCCCTCGACCTTCCACCCGCAGGCAGTCCGCTGCCGCGAGCCTATGGTACAGGCTCTGCCTCAGTTTCTGCTGCTGGTGTCGTTGCACTGACCGCACGCCTGCCAGACAGCACTGCCATCACACAAAGCGCCACCATTACCAATAACACCCAAATGCCTGTATTTGCACTCACCCACAGTTCACGCGGATGGGTTTCAGGCACCATTACGCTAGGAGATGGTACCGCAAACACACCTGTCATAGGTTCACTCATCTGGGCTAAGCCAGCAACCACGGGTGCATTTTTGCCGAATGCCTGGACGGGGACATTGCAAGTGCTTGGCTCCCGTTACACACAACCCACCACAGGGCAGATGGTCATTCGCGGACTCTCGGCAACGGGAGATAATCTCCGCCTCCTCTGGGGCACCTCACTCGCGGCAGTGCCCAGCAGTGCCAATCTTTCCCTCAACGTCAGCAATCGTATCGCCACAACCACCCCGCGTGTCACTGTTTCACTAAACACGAGTAATGGCACTTTCACGGGCTCTGCTCCACATCCCACGACTGGCGTAGCGCAGGCATTCAGCGGAGTCATGCTACAGCACCAACGTTCGGGATATGGACAAATGCGGACGAGTACCAGCGTCAGTGAGGTATCCATGACTCCCCTTCAGGTAGAACAGCCCACACTGCTTTTTACCGACAACTTCGATGACAACAACATCGATACCAACAAGTGGTCCTACTCCGGCAACACCCCAACGGAAGCTAATCAGCGAATGGAACTGCGCCAGGCGATCACGGACAACGGTCCCACCGTTACAACAACGGCGTTTCCTGTGAATGCCGCACAAAAGATCATCATTCGCAGGAAAGCATTCGTGCATTATCAAGGTAGCAATTCTCGTCCAAGGTTTCTTTTAAACATCGGGACTTTGCCTCGATTTGTGATTTGCTACGCCAATGACAACTACGGGGTCTATCGCTATGGATTCTACATCGTGCGGAATAATACGAATGAAAGTGATGACTATGGAAACATCAACACCTCGGAAGCAGTGGTTCCCATTTGGGACACATGGTTCAATGAGCGCCTAGAATACAACCCAGTCACAGGAGTTCTTGACTATTTCATCAATGACGAACTCAAGCGCACTTACAATGTCGGAATCTTACCGAACACACCATCCCCAACCATGCAAATGAGCTTCCACAGCTGGGGCTGGTGGACCGGCCAGCAGCACTTCTTTGATGATCTCGAAGTCAGCCAGGAAAACTGAAGGCCAAGTTTGAATCAAGATTTCATCTCGCTCATCCGTGATCGCCTAGACTTCCTCACCGCCAGTGAAAAAGCCTGGATGCTCCGTAAGACCGCCGAGAAAGTCTTCTTCCGCTAATACCGCCGCAGGGTAGTATCTGCTGGGGCGCGGGCTTCGTCTTTGTCTGGGAAATCCAGCGTGTAATGCAGGCCGCGACTTTCATGACGACGAATGGCGCACTCGACGATGAGGGAGGCGGTTTCGACGAGGTTACGCAGCTCTAGCAGTTCACTGGTGATGCGAAAGTTCCAGTAAAACTCCTGAACCTCGCGCTTCAGATTGCGCAGGCGCGCAGCTGCGCGTTGCAGACGTTTGCCAGTGCGGACGATGGAGACGTAGTCCCACATTAGGCGGCGGATTTCATCCCAGTTATGGTAGATGACGACGAGTTCATCATTGTCCACCGCTACACCACTCTGCCAAGGCGGCACATTGTACACTTGCTCAGATTCTTTGCCGATGGGCATTTTGCGTAACATGTGCTCCACCGCCCGGTGGGAGATGACTAGACACTCCAGCAGTGAGTTACTTGCCAATCGATTGGCGCCATGCAGGCCCGTGCAGCCTACTTCTCCCACAGCGCAGAGGCCACGGATGCGGGTGGCTCCGTTCACATCGGTGACCACACCACCGCACTGATAATGCGCGGCTGGCACCACGGGGATGGGCTGCTTGGTGATGTCGATATCCACTTCTAAACAGGCTTTGTGGATATTGGGGAAATGGCTCAGGATGAAGTCAGCGGGCTTATGAGAGATGTCCAGATACACACAGGGACCACCGGTGCGTTTGATCTCATGGTCAATGGCTCGGGCGACGATGTCGCGCGGAGCTAGAGTGCCACGCTTATCGTAATTTTGCATGAAGTCCTTCCCATCGGCACCGATCAACCGTGCGCCTTCTCCGCGCATGGCTTCGGTGATCAAGAATGAGCGCTTTTCAGGATGGTAGAGACAGGTGGGATGAAACTGGATGAACTCCATGTTCGCTACGCTGGCACCGGCTCTCCAGGCCAAGGCCACGCCGTCGCCAGTGGCTACGCGGGGATTGGTGGTATACAGATATACTCGTCCGCAGCCACCGGTGGCCAGCACGACTCGGTCTGAGCGGAAGGTGAGTACCTCGCGCGTCTCTTCATTTAGCACATACAGGCCCAGCACACGATCTTCAGAGACAAAGCCGAGCTTCGTGGTGGTAATGATGTCCACGGCGAAGTGGTTTTCATACAGCGTGATGTTTGGCCGAGTGCGGACCTCTGCCAGCAGCTTCTCGGTGATCTCGCGGCCCGTAGCATCGGCTGCATGGAGCACGCGGCGCTGGGAGTGGCCGCCTTCTTTGGTGAGGTCAAACTCCAGATGCCCATCTGAAGCTGGACGCTGATCAAAGTCCACACCCCACTTCACCAGCTCAGCGATCCGCTCCGGCCCCTCGGTCACAATGATGCGCACAGCCTCCTCATTGCATAGGCCAGCTCCAGCGATCAGAGTATCACTCACATGCTGCTCAATGCTGTCCACCTCGCTCGTCACGCAGGCGATCCCGCCTTGAGCCCAGTTTGAGTTTGAGTCCAGCGCGCCACGCTTCGTGATCACGGCCACGCGCCCGTGTTCGCTGGCATGCAGTGCCGCAGTCAGGCCGCCTGCACCGCTGCCGACGATGATAAAGTCGTAATCAATCATGGATATAGATCGCTAATGTAGAGCACATCCCAGGATTACGTCGCGAAAATGTTTGGCGCTGATGAATCACTTCAATTTCAGGCCAATCAGGTTCTCAGTGTCCCGGGCAAAGAGCATCCCGTCTGAGTAGGCGGCATGAGAGCGGTGGCCAGCACGCAGAATTTGGACGTAGCTGATTTGATCAAACTTTTCCGCAGTGCCGCGGACGAGCCAAAGTTCCCCGCGCTCAGTGATGACCAGGAGCTTATCTCCGACGGCAATCAATGTGCCGCCTGGGACGGAGTCTGGATCTTCCCAGGCGACGGAGCCGTCGCCGATGTTGATGCAGCGCAGTTTCATGCCGCTTTCCTGCCGACCGTGGAATCCATATAGATGCTGGCCGATCCGCACTGGCGTGGCGTAATGGCAGTCGAGCACGTCGTCTTTTTTCCATAGCTCAGCGATTTTCCCGTCCTTGATGCTGAGGAGATGGGCACCAACGCCATAGCCGGCAGAGATGAACCAGCGGTTGTCTCCGACTGGGATCGGTGTGGCGGCGTTCACGGAGGCGTCCATGTCAGACCTCAGTGGCAGAGAGGTAAGCGCTGCGCCGCTAGGATTGATGAGCCAAAGTTCATTGCGCATCCAAGCTAGGACGCTGCCGTCCTTCAGGGCGACCGGGGAGGCACAGCCCGCTTCGTCTTCTGCCGCTGACCAAACGGGTTTACCGCTACCTACATCCAGAGCCACCAGCCCTGCGGGCATTTCTCCCAGTGTTCCGCCTGCAGCGATGATGACGGTTTTCCCGATGACTAAAGGTGAGGGCGTGCGGCCAAAAAAACCCTGCTTTGATCCCAGTGCTGATTCGGTGTCATAGTTCCAGAGTTCCTTTCCCGTTTCTAGATCCATGGCGGTGACTCTTCCTTCAGGGCCAAAAGTGAAGACTTTACCCTCTGCCACCGCAGGCACAGCGCGGGGGCCATTGTCGAAGCCAAAGCTGTCGATGTAGTCGGTGATGTAGGTGCTACGCCAAAGGACGGTGCCAGTTTTTGGGTCCAGCGCCTCGGTGGTCATGTCGCTGCCTTCTCGGTGAAAGATGATCACTTTCCCGGCAGCAACTGCAGGCCCCGCAAAGCCTGCACCGACTGATTTTTTCCACAGCGGTTTGAGATCCAGCGGCAGGCTGTCAGGCAGTGACGACTCGCCTTCTCCAGCCACAGCATTTCGAGTTGGGCCTAAAAACTGTGGCCAATCGGCGGCAGACAGAGCGCTGGTGAGACAGAGAAAGAGGGCAGTGAAACGCATGGGAAAAGGGTAACGAATCAAAAGCTGGGCGCAATGCATCTGAGGTGAAGATATCATCTTGGGTTTTGCATTAGTTGCGTCTGCATGGCAGTCTGGGTGACCACCTCATGCCCGCCGTCAATCGTCATCACCTCAAACTCTGGCTCCGTTGGGCTTTGTTTGGGCTTGGGATGGCTGTTTTTAT
>JAPLUM010000615.1 GCA_026397605.1 Verrucomicrobiota bacterium
ACTTCATCAATAAGCATCGGGTATTGCAAACGAGCTTTCAAAAGTACCCGATTCCTACGGGTCTGTTTTCCCCCTATGGCAAGACCTCGGCAGACGATCGTATTGATGGAGGCGAAACCGTCAAAGTGCCAGTCCTGCCAAAAGGTAAGCCTGCTGCTGATTTACCTGCTACTGGACCATCGGATGACGACGAGGACTTTTGGTCAAAGCTGCGTTCTCGGTTGAAGCAGGGCAAGGTCACCGAGGGCACCAATCCCACGGAATAGTGCTTCCCGGTCGTTTAGCGGCCAGGAATTTTGGCGACTTTGGCCCAGATACCCGACTTGGTCGTCCTTGCCTTTTCATCCAACGACTTCAACTCGGCTAAGTAAGTCGGTTGATCCCGCTTCTCATCTGGCAACTCGGTCATGAGTCCAACCACGCGGGCAAAGCCTCTGCGGATAAGGAGGTCGGACAAATAGACTGGGCCACCCGGCTGCTGCACTTTGATCACAGCATAATAGCGGACCGTGTTAGGCACCCGTTCCCAGCGCGTCAGCACATTGAAGTGGTTGGTTTTGAGTAGCTGAGTGACATAGGCTGCCGCTTCATTGCCGACTTCCAGCAGAGTTTTATCCGGCACACCGCCGAACCAGCGGCCTTGATCCGCCACGCGCTGTGGGTGGTTCATGGTCGTTTCGATCGCATCCACGAAGTAGAGCACAAAGATATGCTCTTCATTGCCATAGCGTATTCTCAGGGTGTCTCCTTCATTGGCGCGGCTTTCGACTAAAACGGGTGAGGGCAGAATACGAAAAACATCCTCAATCGGTTTCGGCACGCCACCTTCGTCAGGGGTTGTCTGCCCTGGGACACCTGCTACAGGGACTTTGATCGCTTGCGCAACGACGACCGCCTTTCGCTCCCGCAAAAGAATGCCACCAAGCACGACAACGAGCAGCAGCGCGGCTGTGATGGCGAGGTTGAAGATGACGGTCCGGAATGGCATGAACAAGAATGACCTACATTCCAGTGAATCGCCTGCTTCTCAAGTCCCGATCCTGGGAAAGGATTCACCACATAACAGAAACCCTTTTCTTGCGTCTGCGCCACCTTCCGCTAATGCCTTAGCATGTCCCTCGAATCCGACCGTACTGAACTCGCCCAGATCCTCCGTGCCAAATCTATCAAGACCGGCAAATTCACCCTCGCCTCAGGCAAAGAAAGCGACCTGTATGTCGATTGCCGTGTGACGACTTTGGATTCTCGCGGAGCTGTCCTTGTGGGGCGTGTGCTGCATGATCTTTTGAAAAAAGAAGAAGCTGCACGTGGCTTAACTATTGGCTCACTCGGTGGCCTTACGCTGGGCGCTGATCCTATCACCCTGGCCGTCGCCATGAGTTCAAGCATGGCTGGTGATGCCACTCCTGTGCAGGCATTTGTCGTGCGTAAAGAACCCAAGGGGCATGGACGTGGCAAGCGTATTGAAGGGAACTTCACACCTGACCAGCCCGTTGTGGTTGTCGATGACGTGATCACCACGGGTGACTCCACCTTGAAAGCGATTCAAGCTATCGAAGAAGAAGGCGGCAAAGTGGCTTTTGCCCTCATTTTAGTGGATCGTCAGGAAGGCGGACGCCAAAACATCGAAGGCAAGGGATACCCCGTGGTTGCCGCCTTCACCCGTTCCGAGCTTCTTGGTTAAAGCCAGATTCCTCACAGACTGCGCAGCATCGTCAGCGTTTCCGCGAGCTGTTTGTATCCTGCTTTTTCAGTGAGGCGGGGGAATTTGCCTTGGATCATGACAAATTTCCCGTTTCGACTGAGCATGAGTTTGCGGTCCTTGATCTCGATGTCTGTGATGCCGGCATGAGAGGCCGCAAGACGCAGACCTGCGCAGGCGAGCAGATTTATCACAGGGTTGGGTAGCTTATCGCCAAACTGATCCCGCCACTGTGCTTCGAGCTCATCCAGTTCTTTACGCGTCATGACCTCCCCAAGTTGGCGATAGGCGGTGATGCGCAGGCGGGTATCCTCCATGAAGTTGCTGGGAAGAAAGGCTGGCGTGGCTCCTGGCAGGGACTGCACCATGAGCGCCTCGGTTTGCACGAGGAAGTCGGCGCGCAGGCTGACATCGATAGGCCGCGCGACACGGCGCCCCTGCATCCGGTTCACGCTTTGCTTCAACATCTGGCAATACATGTCAAACCCCACGGCGGCGATGTGGCCGCTCTGCTCGGTGCCGAGCAGATTGCCAGCGCCGCGAATCTCTAGATCACGAAGAGCGATCTTAAAGCCACTGCCGAGTCCGGTGTATTGCTTGATGGCATTCACCCGCTTGCGGGCATCTCCAGCCGTGACGGCATCGCGGGGTAGCATCAGATAGGCGTGCGCCTGCGTGCCGCCTCGCCCGACTCGACCGCGCAACTGATAGAGATCGGCCAAGCCAAAGCGGTCGGCGCGGTCGATGATGATGGTATTGGCATTCGGGATATCGACTCCGCTTTCGATGATGGTGGTGCAGACGAGCACGTCGGCCTCTCCATCGACAAATTTGTGCATCACGTCTTCGAGCAATTCCTCATCCATTTGACCGTGGCCGATGATGACGCGCGCCTTTGGGCAAAGCTCGCGGATGCGGCTAGCGACATGTTCGATGGAAATGACGCGATTGTGGAGAAAGAAGACCTGGCCGCCACGCTCAATCTCAGCATCCACGGCCTGCTTGATGATCTTCTCATCATACGGGCAGATCTGTGTCATCACCGACTGTTTGTTCGGCGGCGGTGTCTCGATCGTGCTCATGTCTCTCATACCCATGAGGGCAAGATAGAGCGTGCGTGGGATGGGAGTGGCGCTGAGTGTGAGCACGTCCACGAGCCTGAAGATCTCTTTGAATTTCTCCTTATGCTTCACGCCGAAGCGCTGTTCTTCATCGATCACGGCCAGGCCTAGATCTTTAAAGCGCACGTCTTTGGAGATAACGCGGTGCGTGCCGACGACGATGTCCACCGTGCCGTCTCGCACACCCTGGAGAATTTTTTTCTCACGATTTTTGGGCGTGAGTCGGCAGAGCATTTCCACCGTGACGGGGAACTCGCTCATGCGCTCGCGGATGTTTTGCCAATGCTGTCTGGCCAAGACCGTGGTGGGCACGAGGATGGCCACTTGTTTGCCGCCCATGACGGCTTTGAAAGCTGCGCGGATGGCGACCTCTGTTTTGCCAAAACCGACATCGGCACAAAGCAGTCGATCCATGGGCTTGGCAGTCTCCATGTCACGCTTGATCTCTTCCACGCAGCGGAGTTGATCTGGAGTCTCGCGGTAGAGGAAGGACTGCTCAAACTCGACCTGCCATTTGGTATCAGGCGGATGTGAGTAACCCGTGACCGTTTGACGCTCAGCACTGACGCTTAGCATCTTGGCTGCAAATTCTTCCACGCTCTTTTCAGCGCTCTTGCGGGTCTTTTGCCAGGAGGCACCGCCGAGCTTGCTGAGGGACGGTGCACGACCGCCGACGCCGACATAGCGAGTGACCATGTGAGCCTGCACGACGGGCACAAAGAGTTTGGCCTCGTCAGCATAATTGAGGACAAGCACTTCTTCTTTTTTACCACTCGGCGTGGTGCGCGTCTGAATGCCAGCAAAGCGGGCGATGCCGTGGTCATTATGAACGACAAGATCGCCATCTCGTAATTCGCGGAGGACATCACGGGCTTTTCTCAGCGTCTCAGGATCGTCCAGCTTTGATCCCCGGACCCGACGCGTGTGCTGATGACGTCCAAAAATTTCTGCCCCAGTTAAAACGGCCAGCTTAGCCGCAGGCACGGTGAAGCCGCGATAAAGCAGGCCAAGCTGTGTCTCGATACCGCTTGCGTCTGCATCCGCGCGTAGCTCTGCAAACCTCGTCTGCTCCGCTTCATTGTGGAAAAAGACGACGGTCTTCCAACCGAGCTTTTTCCACTCATGAATCTGCATTTACTCATGAATCTGCATTTCAAACTGCTTCCGCCGCGCTTCATGCAGCACGAAGTCAGAGGCATCAAAGACGCCGAGCGGGTTTTCATGAATGGCTGCGGTAAAGTCTTCGATTTCATCTGCCGCCTTTGCACCGGCAATGATGCGTGCGTGGCAAGGTAGATCATCTTCTCCGATCACGAGCACGAGGTCATCGGAGGTGAGGTAGTCTCTCACGCATCCCATCTCGGTGGCCGAATCGGAAATTTGCAAGATCACGCCTGCACGATCCATGCGCTTGATGGAGGACTGATTGTGCAGATCAAAGGCACGGATGGACTCGATCTCATCATCGAGCCACTCCACACGCAGAGGCTCCTCCGATTGCCAAGAAAAGAAGTCCACGATGCCGCCACGCCGAGCAAACTGGCCGCGCTCCATGACGACAGGAGTGCGTTCGTAACCAGCGCTGCTGAGGTCAGAGATGAAGGCTTCGACATCGAGCTTCATGCCAACTTCAAGCATTCGGCGTTGGCTTTCCAGCTCGCTGGCAGCAGGTACCGACTCCTCCAGGCTATCAGCACAAAGCAATAAAGCTGCGGGACAATCCGCCCCCGCTTGCCGCCAGCGTCCAAGCACGGAGACACGTTCTGCGACGACATCTGGATCTTGCAGAGCCTCGCCGACCTGCTGAATCTGTCTTGGGAAATACAGCGCGGCGCATTGCCAGACCATGAGTTCAGAATGGATCTGATCCTGCATGCGCACATCTGGACAGAGCACCCAGAGTCGCCGGCCCAGACGCTGGGTCTGCGCCAGGATCAGTGCCGTGGCATAGGCGGTGGCCTCAGGTGTGACATGATCCAAGGTGACGACATCAGTGCTGCCGATAGCGCTTAGTTTAGAGGCAAACTCGGCCGTCGTTAGTGCCTGATTGACGAGAGCATGAATATCCATCTGCAAGCCTTTGACGGCTGACAGTTTGTTTTTCCCGACGGGCAACGCTTTGCTGCGACGTGCGGGAGCTTTCTTGGCGGGGGCTTTCTCCAAAACGAGGCTGGTCAAACTCAACGTAGCAGCATAAAGAAAAGATGCAGTGTTAGTCGATCCGCACCGCAGCACAAACCATCTCCAGCACGCGCCAGAGTGCCTGACCACCGAGTGTGCCTTCGTGGAATCCACTGGCGGGGATCGGCTGCCAGCCATCACGGTCATGCTTTTGCTCTGGTTGCGGGATGCGTGTCAGCGATGGATCATATTGGCCATCTTTGCCGCCGAGTTTGTAGATAACCAGATCCATGGATGGCACGACGTAGAGGCAGAATCCACCCGCGCCACTTTTCCAAAACGCATCTTTCGGCGCACCGGCGACGTGGCCATCAGCATTGTGCTCCCATTGCAGGCTGAAAGGCGTGTGATCATTGTAAGGGCTCCAGGTCTGACATTTTTTGATGTATTCAGAAGGCACCAGCTGCTGCCCTTTCCAGGTGCCATTCTGGGCTAAGCAGTAACCAAAGCGCATGACATCTGTGGCGTGCAGCGCAGTGCTGCCAGCACCATTGGCATGAGGCATCACAAAATCACCCCGATGCAGGCAGTAGTCCCAGGCACCCCAGCCTTGCGGCTTTGCCAAGCGCTCATGGATGTAGTCTTTGAGTTCCATGCCACTGACATTGCGCAAAACGATGCTAGCGATGTGGGGT